>CALEIX010000001.1 GCA_937898825.1 uncultured Elusimicrobia bacterium
GTTATGGAGTTTTTATAAGTCTTTGTAGTTTATGGATTTAGTGTTTTTGCGCTTTAGCTCTTGCGAACGTTCCTGGAAATTGATTTTTTAAATACTATGTATAATGCTCAACTTTAGATAAAAGGCAATTACGGAGATTTTTTATGAATATTAAAAATTTAAGAAAAGACAGAGGTTTCTTTGTGTAACTTCTGTTCTTCTGCGCTTTTGCGTTCGGTTTTGCGTAATCTGCGAATAAAACTTATGCAAAAATCAACGCGACCACTTCTGGGAAAGTTTTTTTATTCTTTCCAAAGACTTATTTATATTCTCAAGGGAATTGGCGTATGAAAATCTCAAATAACCCTCACCAAATTTCCCAAAGCACGTTCCCGACAGGCAGGCCACGCCCGCCTCATTTAAAATCATATCCGCAAGTTCCTGGGATTTGTATCCCGTTTTTGTGATATTCGGAAAAACATAAAAAGCACCTTTTGGCATATGACACGAAAAACCGGAAATTTCATTTAAACCTTTTACTATAGCGTCGCGTCTTTTCCGGAATTCTCTTACCATTTTTTTAACCGCTCTTTGCGGTCCATTGAGCGCTTCTATCATGGCAATTTGCGAGAAAGAAGCGGTGCAGGAGTTTGAGTTGGTCATAAGACGAGTTATGGAGGGCTCAAGCCATTTGGGAAAAATCCCGTAACCTAAGCGCCATCCCGTCATGGCGTAGGTTTTGCTCATTCCGTCAAGTATGATTACCCTGCCGCTCATTTCCGGAAAACTGGCTATGGATTTATGCTTCCCCTGATAGAGAATATGGCTGTAAATTTCGTCGGATAACACGACAACGCGAGGGTATTTTTGAAGAATCCGTACAATTTTTTTCAATTCCTTCTCAGATAGCACCCCTCCCGTTGGATTTGCGGGAGAATTTATAACTAAAAGTTTAGTTTTTTCAGTCAAAAGATTTTCAAGTTCATTTACATCAAAATTAAAATCCAATTCCTCCCGCACTTTCAGTGGCACCACCTTCGCTCCCACGAAACCTGCAACAGACTCATAAATCGGATAGGCCGGATTCGGGCAGATAACTTCATCGCCTTCATTGACAAGCGCCACTATGGCAAAAAACATTATTGGCTTGCCGCCCGGAGATATGACAACCTCCTCTGGAGACACCTGTATGCCGCGCGTCCCGGAAATATGCTCCGCCACGGCCCGCCGCACCTGAGGAAGGCCGGCTGAAGGACCATAATGCGTCCAGCCATCCTTCAGAGCTTTTATGCCCGCCCTAACTATGTTTTTGGGAGTATCAAAATCCGGCTCGCCTATTTCAAGGTGAATAATCTCCTTTCCTGACGCCTCCAATTTTTTTGCTTTGGCCAAAACCTCAAACGCGGTTTCAGTGCCTAAATTCGACATTCTTGAAGCAAGCAATTCTTTCATAATGCCTCCTTCCGCCGTTAAAATTATTCTATAGGGCTCACACCCTGTTATTTTTCCGCGGCGGCAGTTTTCACTTTTTTCAATTTTAATTCGTCATGCTTGGCTTTTATAATATCTGCCAGTTTTTCTATCTCCTTGAAATCCTTCTCCGTAGCAAGCCCCCTGACCATTACAGGTTTTAAAACCTCCGCTTTAAGATTTGAGACCAAAGCCGATATAATCTCCAGAGATTTTCCTCCCCAGCCATAGGAGCCAATTATTCCAAAATACTTAACAGGAGGTCTCAACATATTGGCAAGATAAGCGGCGTAAGCGGCTTTCGGATGCGGACTGGCTAAAACGGTTGGAACGCCCAAAACGACAGTGGCTGAATCCACAAGCTCTTCGGCAAGCTTTCCCAAATCGCCTTTCTCAAGGTTTACAACCTCCACAGGGATATTCCGCATATAGAGGGCCTGCTCAAGCTTACTCGCAAGTATTTCGGTACTTTTATGCATGCTCACATACATCAAAAGAACCTTGTGTTTCGGAGAATTTTCAGTCCAATCTTCGTACAGCTCAAAAATATGATTAATATCCCTGTGAAGCGGTCCGTGGCCAGGAGCTATAAGCGAAAGCGGGTATTCATCAACTTTTTTCATGTTTGCGCCGACATTGGCAGAGAAGGGAAGCATTATTTCGGCAAAATATCTTTTGAGGGGCTCGCTTATCTTTTTATCGTCGGAATACATATTGCCGGTAGCTAAATGGGATCCAAATAAATCGCACGAAAAAAGAATCTGGTCTTCCTTTAGATACGTGCACATCGTTTCGGGCCAGTGCACCCATGGGGTAAAAATGAATTTCAAGGTCTTCTCGCCAAGTTCCAGCTCCTCGCCATCCTTTATCACCATGAATCTATCACCTGGAATATGCAAATGATCTCTCAGAAAATCCCTGCATTTTGAATTAGTAACGACCTTCGCTTTGGGATACTTTTCAAGCACAAAACCTATGGAACCGCTGTGGTCCTGTTCAGCATGATTAGAAATAACGTAATCAATGTCTTTGAAGTTTTTCAGCGAATTGGAGAAAACAACCCATTTCTGCGGGTCAACAGTGTCTATCAACGCCGTCTTGTTTTTTCCTTTAATGACGTAAGAATTGTAACTTGTGCCGTTGGGTAAAGGGATAAGAGCGTCAAACAGCTCTCTGTCCCAATCTCTAATTCCGATAAAGTAAACTTCCTTTCCTATTTTTACCGGTAGCATACTATTCCTCCAGATAAAAAGCGGACTTTCTGAAAAGCAAAAAGTTAAGACGATTTCTGCTTTGCCCGCGGCGCGCCCGTTTTCCCTTCCGAAGCATGCACCTTACCGCTTATTCTCTCAAATATTTCCCTGGCGAAATCCGAGAGGGAGTTGTCCCGGGCTCCCATTACGATAACAATATCGCCTTTTTTCGCCCTCAGCGCACACAAATTAATTATATCTTTTCTGAACGGCAAAAAGAAACCCTTAATTCCCATTTTAACGGCATCTTCTATTAAATCCTTAGACGAAATATCTCTCACAACGGTTCCGCCGGCATAAAAAATTTCAGGCATAATCAATAAGCCATTGCCCTTCAGAAATACAAAGGAGTTGACAAGGTCTCTTCTCAAACTTCTGGCGGGAGCATATCCATGCGGCTGATATACCGCTATTATCTTCCCTTTTTGAGCCGCCCATAAGGATTCCAGGACCGCTTTGATTTTAGCCGGATTGTGGGCGTAATCGTCAATTACCGTTATATCATTCGCAGTTCCAATTATGTTAAAGCGCCTGAATAATCCTTTATATTTTTCAAAGGACCGGGAAATTTTCTCAAGAGACAACCCAAGTTCCGTGCAGATTCTTGCCGCCGCAAGGGCGTTTTGAACATTATAATAGCCCGGCAGAGAAAGACTGAATTTTACCTTGTTGATTTCAAATTTGGCAGAAAAATCTTTTAAGCTGACTTCCCCACAAACAAACTCTTTTTCTGGAAATTTAATGGTTTTGCAGTCAAAATCGGAAGAATTTACCCCCTCGGAATTTATAAAAAACTTTCTGCAGTTTCTTGAAAACTCGGCGAAAATTTTCTCTAATTCCTCCACATCCTTATGGTCCCTGCTTATATTAAGAACGACCCCTATCTCAGGACGATATTTGACAATGGAACCGTCGGATTCATCAGCCTCAATCACAAGTATACTTCCCCTTCCACGGAAGGCATTTCCTATCAGGCCTTTTTCCCTCAGCGACAACAGCTCCGCCCCGTTTATTATGCTGGGAGAAAAACCGTTACTGCTCAAAATTTCAAAAATCATCGCGGCCACGGTTGACTTTCCGCTTGTGCCCGCCACCGCTATCGTCCTGAACCTGCTCACATACGAAGAAAGGAAATCCGAGCGGTGGACAATTGGTATATTTAATTTTTTCGCTTTTTGAATATCGGGGTTGGTTTCCTCAACTGCTGTTGAAACAACGACTTCGTCAGTTTGTTCACCTATTCCTTCACCGGTCTGCGGATATATCCTTATTCCCATTTTTTCAAATTTTTTCTTCAAGGCACTGTTCTGCCCCCTGTCAAAATCTCTATCAGAACCGCTTATGACATTTCCCTCCCAGAAAGACATTTGGGACAAAGCGCTCATCCCGCTTCCGGCTATTCCGGTAAAATGCATTTTTTTAACCATGATAGATATAGTTTAACATATTGCATAGTGCCCGTCCGTATTAGTTCATTTAAGAATGTCTCTGCCTATAAATCAGAGTCGGAAGTCAAGAGTCGGGAGTCGGGAGTCGAGAGTCGGGAGTCGAGAGTCGGGAGTCAAAAGTCAGGAGTCAGTTGTAGCTGCAGAGCGCATCCGCCAAACTAACGGCACCTGTCCGCCGATGCTGTGTGGCGGAGACATTTCTGATGAGCGAATGCGCCGTCTTTTCTTATTTACAAGGAATTTATAAAATAACCACAAAGGAGGAAACAATGGAATGCAATAAATCGGAAAATATGCGAAAATGTCCCTGCACCTACGAACCATGCTCCCGCAAGGGTATATGCTGCGAATGCATAGAGTATCATAAAAAATCCGGAGAACTTCCCGGCTGTTTCTTCTCCAAAGCAGCCGAAAGAACTTACAACAGAAGCGTTGAATATTTCGCGTCAAGCGAGAAGAACCGCTGGATGGCTGACGAATAATTATGCGGAAAAAAATAATATCCACCGATTCAGCACCGAAAGCAATCGGCCCCTATTCCCAGGCAGTGCTGGCGGGAGGCTTCGTCTTTATATCCGGTCAGCTGCCAATAGACCCCGAAACAAAAGAAATGGTGGAAAGGGACATAAAAAAGCAAACCGCAATGGTACTGAAAAACATCAGGAATATATTAGAATCCTTAAACCTTGACCTGTCGGATATAGTCAAGACCACGGTGTTCATGACCGACCTTGGTCAATTTTCGAAAATGAACGAAATATACGCTTCCTTTTTCAAAAAAGATCCACCGGCAAGAGCGGCATTTGAAGTCAAATCACTGCCGAAAAACTCGCTGATAGAAATAGAAGCCATAGCTGCCAAATGAACAGAACGGAACTACTCAAAGAAAAACACGCAGGCATTCTACTGCCCCTTTTTTCAATGAGGTCACAAAAAGATTGGGGTATAGGAGACATTTCGTCTTTTGGAGATTATATTGAATTTTTTTTCCGCCACAATTTCGACATTGTGGAGATTCTTCCCATAAACGACCTTGCGCCGGGGATAAACTGTCCCTACACCGCCCTTAGCGGTTTTGCCATAGACCCTGTTTATATTTCCGTTGAAGATTTGGACGATTTGAATGAAAACAAAAACCTGAAGAAAAGTCTCCTGGAAGAAAACCGCGCCGCTTTGAACAAAATCAAAAAGAGCCGTTATATTCTTTACGATGACATTAGGAAGATCAAGTATTCTTTCCTCTGGAACGCCTATCAATCGTTTATAGACAATCACTTAAAAGCAACCAGCGAAAGGGCAAATCAATTCTCCACGTTCCTGCGCCAGAACGACTATTGGCTCAACGATTATGCCCTTTTCAGAACTATAAAAGACAAATTGGGTTGGATAAGCTGGACAAATTGGCCGGTTGAATTAAAAAACAAAGGCAGAGAGGCGATTGAAAGGTTTTCGGCGGAAAACAAAAAGCAGATCGACTTTTTTAAATATGTCCAGTGGCAGATTTCAAGCCAATGGGAGCGTCTTAAAAAAAAGGCGGAGAAATTAAACGTGAAAATTTACGGCGACTTGCCATTCATGGTAAATCAGGAAAGCGCCGATGTATGGTCAAGGCAAAGCGAGTTTATTATTGACGTCTCAATAGGCGCTCCCCCGGATGCCTTCAGCAAAAACGGACAGGACTGGGGACTCCCTGCCTGCAATTGGTGGGAGGTGGAAAAGAAAAATTTTGAATGGTGGAGGCAAAAAGTCAAAAGAGCTCAGGACTTATACCATATCTACCGCCTTGACCATATGGTGGGTTTTTTCCGAACATGGATTGTGCCGCACAACAAAAACGAGGAACCACATTTCGACTTAAAAGATGAAAATGAACAAATAGCGCGCGGAAAGAGATTTCTGAAAGCCATGCTTTCCGCATCTTGGCTGCTCCCCATAGCCGAGGACCTCGGTCTCATACCCCCGTATGTCGGGGAAACATTGAAGGAAATGAACGTTCCGGGATATAAAGTTATGCGCTGGGAAAAAAGAAACGGAAAATACGTTTCCCCCGAAGACTATTATCCCGTTTCTTGCGCAACCACATCCACGCACGACACAACAACTTTAAAGGAATGGTGGCTGTCTCTCAAAAAAAAGGAAAAAAAACTTTTCTGGAAAATGGTGGACAGCAAGAATCGCTGTCCTTCTTCCTGCGCGAAGACACTTGAAAATATCGTGGAAAAACTCTTCAGCACTTCGTCTCTCTTCATAATTCTTCCGCTCGTCGACGCTCTGGGACTGGAGGCGAGAATAAACACTCCCAATACTACCGGAACGCATAACTGGTCATGGAGACCGAATTTCACAATTGAAGAGATAAATTCCTTCAGTCCAGTAATGAACCTGTCTCTTATACACATCTCCGAGCCCACGAGACCTCTCTACATCTCGTATGCCG
>CALEIX010000002.1 GCA_937898825.1 uncultured Elusimicrobia bacterium
CATTTCTCCCTCAATTTCGGCTCTGGGAACCAATGCCGCCACCGAATCTATTACCACAATGTCCACGGCACCAGACCCGACCAATTTTTCCGTAATCTCCAACGCTTGCTCGCCCGAATCCGGCTGGGATATTAAAAGCTCATCTATATTAACGCCTATTTTTTTTGCGTAAAGAGGGTCTAAGGCGTGTTCCGCATCTATAAAAGCGGCGGTTCCTCCTTTCTTCTGCACTTCGGCTATCACATGAAGAGCCAACATCGTTTTTCCAAAAACATCCGGACCATAAAATTCAACTATTCTTCCCCTCGGCAATCCGCCTATTCCAAGAGCAATATCTAATGGAAGTATTCCTGTGGGAATAATACCAATTAGTTCTGAAATGTTTTTCCGCCGCAAATAAATTTCCTCATGGTCAACATCTTTTGAAGCGATTTTTTGAGAGTCTTTTTTTTCTTTTTCAATTAAATCCGGATTAAAAATTCGCTCGCCACAACCGGAACAAAAAGAGGTATCAAGAGAAATTTCAGCACCGCAATGATGCTTGAAAATCAATTCGCTTCCGCAAAAGCGGCAATATTTGCTATCAGGGGTTAAACCTGTTGCGTGTTTTGGTATTCCCCTTTCAAAAGTTCGGCCCTTACAAGAAGGGTTGAGGCAAACACCGAAAAATTTTTTTTCAGTTGTTTTATGGGGCGAGGGAATTTTTAAATTCTCTGGAATGTTATCAGGGGATATCTCAAGTGCTTCGCAAATTGCGTCCCATAAATGTATGGATGGGGAGCGACGCCCAGATTCAATGTGCGATAGATAAGTCGGTTTGGTTTTGGTCAGTTTAGCAAGTTCGGCTTGGGTCAACCCTCGTTTTTTCCTTGCAGTAGCGATAAATTTACCTAAATCCATATGTTCCTTATATATAGTATAGCAGATTTTCTGTGATATGCAAGCGTTCTTCCACTTCAACTTCAACGGGTGCATAATCTCCGTCTTGGGAATCCCTCCCGGGACCGACGATGTGCTGATTCGAGGTCTTGACAAACATAAATTTAGCTGCTAAAATTATAGCATAGCATATCATAGCATTGATAAAGGAGGCGACATGAAAAAGTTGTTACCGGTAGTTGCAGTTCTTCTCTTTCTGGCATGCGCCGGAACCCAGAGAAATTACGCGCCGCCGTCTTTCGACACCATCGATCTTACTTCGCCGGCGCCTGTTCAACATGATCCCGAATATGTCTATGTCACCGGTTACGGCAGTATTTACTCCGAGGTAAACCTTGGGAGGGATCGCGCTCTATTGGACGCTGTCAGCAGGCTCTGTTCAATGGCGTATACAAACTTCGTCGGGGAAATAGGGAACCAAATAGACGAAATTCCCTTCATCGGCGACGACGAGGAGAAAATTAAAAGTGTAATCCGCGGATATTCGACCAAAACCGGGAATATTCTCCTCAAGTGTACTCCTCTCCCGCCTTATGATATTGTCAATGAAACCATTGACCCGCCGGGCAGGGATCGCACCGCAAAGATTGAAATCCGGATCACGAAAAAAGACTTCGCACAACTTTGGAAAAGGATAGGGAGATCCCTTGAAAAAGAAATAGCGAAAAAGGATATATTCGACCAATACAGGTCGGATTTTGATAAGCGCATCAAGCACATCGCAGATAATCCCATTTTCGTCCAGTAACCGACAGGGGGGGGGCCGCGCCGCAACGGCTGCCACCCCTCCCCCTCATAGAGGAGCGAATATGACCATACTACTGGCAATCATGATATTCGTGTGTTCAATAGGAGCGTATGACAATAACAACAACTATTTTAACGACGCCAGACGGCGCTATGAAACCGCAATAAACAGGATAACCGGCAATGACGGCGCGGGTTCCGTCGGCAAAGACAAAGTGTTTTTCTACGGTACCGGTTTCGGCGGAACCGAAGCCGCGGCCCGAGCTGCCGCTGAACGAAATCTGGAAAGCACTTTATCACAGCTAATCGACGGGAAGGTTACCGAGTGGATGCTCACAGTGCGCTTGATTGAAAAAGATAAAATCGTCAACAACAACACTCTTATGGAAAAAGCTTCCACCCTCCCCAAAAGAAAATTGCCGCCCTTTCACATATATGAGGAGAGCAAAAAGAACATAAAAGACGAAACTGTCAGGATTATCCTTGCAGCTTGGTGCTCGAAAAAGGACTTTGAAATTTACAAATTTTATATCTTACACGATCGTCTGCTTGGGTTGTGGGAAAAGGCGATTACGGCACACGATACCGTGGCCCTGCTTAAAATGGCAAACCGCATCGAAGTTCTCCTGAAAACAAATTCCCTTTTTAAGAAAAAACCATATAGATCTGTACTGAAGCATTTCCGGCGAAATCTCTACGCAAGAATAAAAACAAAAATGACTCAGCTTCGCCGCATAGAAGCGGGGAAACCGGCAATTTTACTGATGGGGCCGCCCTCGACGATTATCGGCATCGAGAATTACCTTAATAATACGCTTCCGGAAAGTAGAATGAGCGTTTTGTTTTGTAATTATATCGAGAAATCCCAAATGCTTTTTACACCATCGCCCCGCATTAATTCTTTGGCGGAAGAAGTAAATAAAAGTTTTAACTTAAAAATCCCCCTTGTAAAAGCACCGGAAATGCACGATTATGACCTGAAGATATTTGCGCCCGCCACCCCCACAAGGAATAAAAACTTCTTTCGCGCCATCTTTGACGGATGGGGTGAAAAAAAAATAGAGCTTCAAGCCCGTGAAATGAACATTCGGAGTACGCCAAATTTATCCAGAAATTCTCTAATTGGAAAATATCTCTCGCGTGGCGGGGAGTCGGTAGAATTACTTATTCCTGAACCTGAAGGCGATTTTGTAAAGGTTCGACTTCCCGACGGATTTGACTGTTGGATCCATAAATCCAATATCGCATCCGACATTAGGGAAAAAAACAACTCTTCTTTTTTTGGTCGTCAATTAAAAAAAGATGAAAAATCCAATAGTTTTTCTAAACCAAAATTAATCCAAGCTCCAGAGGCAGTTGTTATTGCCAGAAATACATTTATCAACACGCTGGGAAATAAGCGAATCCGACTTACAAAAGGAGGACGGGTAAAAGTTTTGTGGTATAGCCAACCCCGCAAGTCGTTGGTGGTTTTTTTTAAGAATAAGACTGGTGATATACGTCCAGGCGCCGTGGAAATTTTAACTGATGCCGTGCCAATCAACAAACGCAATATTCGCGCTCCGATTGGAGAGCTAACCCAGTCATTAAACATAAACGGCTTCAGGCTTAAGAAGGGATATAAGGTTTATATTATCAACTGCCATTCCAATGGAAGATGCCGGGTTTTATACCCCAAATTCAGACGACTTATTTTTACTACCAGCAAAGTGAAAATGTTATAAAAAGGAGGATAAAATGACTGGAAAAAAGAAAGATTACAGCAGGCTCGTCAAGGTCGGCACGGTTTTGAAGAGCTCTTTCGCAGACAGAGAAACTTACAAGACGCTCGTTTCACTGGCAGAACGTCTTAATAATAGCGAGATCTTTAGAAAAAGGTTCATCAAAGGTTTGGTGAGCATTCTTGGAAAAACCGCGGCGGAGGAATTATTTAACATATTACTTCATTCTCCGGAAGGTATAAATACACTAATTGAGATTTGTACGATTTCCGGTGTCGTGGAACGCAGGCTCAGAAATTTCGTCGGAAAATTCTCTATTATTGTCCAGAAACGATTTCAGGAGCCGATGAAGTCTTTAACAAACTTCAGAATCAAAATAATACACGAGGAAAACAAGGAGGAAGCTGAATTTGAGTTGCATTTTATAAACGAAGATGAACAGCAAATCATAAGTCTTTGCCCAATCCCGGTTTGCCTCGATATCGCTGCCCGGCTTCTACTTGCTGTTAACAAAACAGGAAGATTGCCGAAAGGTTTTGATATCGCCGCGATTAAATCAATGCTTTTAGAATCCCCGGAATAAAAGGAGTAAAAAATGATAATGAATAAAAAAATAACAGGGTGGATTAAAGTTAAAGAAGGAACAAATGTCTGGTGGAAAAATCTACCTGTGATCGCGCTTGTATCTTTGCTGATTCTCATTCCCCTTCATTTTATGTTAAACGAACCGGCGCTTTCGCCCGCGGGGGTAAAAAACGCCGACGAGGTTATGGATTATATCGTTGCGTATTATATTTCTCTTAATCCTGAAAATTCCAAAGATGTTTTTGTGGCGCGATTAAAAAAACAAGTAGTTTCACTTTTTAATTTTTCCGCCTATGGGCTATTGCCCATTTATTCCATGAGAACAGTTTTTGCCGGAATATTTTTATTTTTTTTACCTCACGCGGGCATAGAGATATTTGGCGTTTTAACGCTAATTTTATTTTTCAGTTTTCTGGCATTATCATCAATTATTTATTATTTTATCGCGCTCAATGCTCAAAAGGAATTTACATCTTCGCTACAATGCCTTAAGACATATTTTACGACCATTTTCGAAATGCAAAAAATAGGGAGAAAAATTGTGGGTGTCTTTTTAACAATTTCTTTTATATCTTTTGTTTTTACTTTGGGGCTAATGTTTTTAAGATGTATTTTAAAAACTGAATTTTTTTTGACCGCTTTAATTTCCAGAGGCATAATAATTCTTACGCCTTTTGAAATTATAGTGATTCCCATCGGCATTATTCTTCAAATATTCTTCTCGGTTATGTTATTAGACAGTATTTTGGGAAAAGAAAAACCTTTAATTAGTTGTTTTTTTAATGCCAAAAAAATAATTTTGAAAAACTGGGGACTTCATTTATTATTTTACGGTTTTGGTTCGCTAGTTTTTATGAGCTGGGATTATTTCTTTTCTTGCGGTTTGACAGACTTCTTGGATTTATCGCCCGTTCAAATGGGATATTATGAAAGACCGATTGCGGATTTTGCTTTTTTGGTTTTGGCGGGTATTTGGATAAGCGTTTCCACGCGTTTATATCTTCATTGTAAAAGCAATCAATGAACGACGGAAACCGCGGGGAAATTTGTTAAGATGTCTAGGAGCGGGAGGTTTTATGAAATATTTTCAGAAAGGGGCGGCGGTCGAGGATGAAAGGGCCGACGGAGGAAGATTGTTCACAACAAAGCAAATTTCAGCGCTGGCGGCCATGGTCAAGCCCGGAAGACTCACCGCCGTCGCAGGAAAGAGCAGTCTTGCGAGCGCCATGCTTTATCACCTTGTGGCGCGCTTTGTGGTGGAAGAGAAAAAGGAAACTTTCTTTTTTTCAAATGCCGCTCAATTCTTTTTTCAAGATTTTTTTGAGCGGAACCAACATAAATATATCTTCCTTTCTCAAATTTTATTTTTCCTAATTTCCCTACTAGAACTTCTTTCGATTTTGAAACTTTAATTAAAAGACAATAAATCCCTCCCATTTTTGTAAATTAAATCAAAAATTTAAAAATTTTTCCAGCAAGTTTTGACTTTTTTAGCTTTCTTTGTTAATATTTAAAAAACCCATGAAAAAGAGCTTAATTTTTTTAGGAATCTTAATTATTTTAGCCGGCTTCTTTTTTCTTTTTTAAAATTTGAATCATCAAAA
>CALEIX010000003.1 GCA_937898825.1 uncultured Elusimicrobia bacterium
ATGATACGGCGACCACCGAGATCTACACCGTCTAATTCGTCGGCAGCGTCAGATGTGTATAAGAGACAGGGCAAAAAAGAGATTTTGCAATATGGCTTTGTAATAAGTGCCTCCGTTATCAGACAAATCTTTGAGATAACCGGAAAGTTTTGCTTTATCAAAGAGTTCATCGTTTACAAGTTTTTTTTGCTTCATAAACCAGACAAACATCAGCCGGGTTATCAGTCTTATCAGGGCAATATTTTTGCCGTTTGGCTGTTCTTCAACATCTTTTGGGAGGTAGACTTTTTTCAAAGCCCAAAAATACCAGTTGGCAATTTTTCTATAAAATTCCGTTGCAACAACTTCAATGGAAAATCTTTCTTTAAGGTCTTCGAAACTCAGCACGCGTCCTTTTTTTACTAGATATTGCTCGGGTGTATGCGTTTTGGCATCGGGACCAAGAAAGAAGGAATATCTGCGGGGATTGGAATATTCTTTTTTTGCTTTTGTGCCTTCAAGGGAAATTTTTATCGTTATAAGCGAAAGCCGGTAGTTGGGGGAATTTGGAGAGTAAAAAACCGCCAAAGCCCTTTCGGTCCCAAACCTGTTCATTAGTCTGAAGGTTTCTCTTGAAAGGGTTATGCGGGGATCATTCTCCGATTCGTGCTTTACAAGATATACCTTTAAGTTAAGCGAATGCGATTCCCCGGCAAATTCAACTTCTTTTATTTTTCTGAAATTCAGATCCGCCAATGAGAGATCTATGAGGTTGCTTTCCGGCTTGAAATCCTCGGGCAATAATGTATCCCTGAGAAAGTTCAGGATTTCAGTTTTATTAAATGGTTCAGCAAAATTCATATTATCTTCACCTAAGGTTTATTTGTTATTATGTTAGCACCCCTTGATTTTTTATACCAATATGCTATACTATATGCTATACTGTATGTAACAAGTAAGTCCCTGTTCGTGGGGTTCCGGATGGTTCCTCAGAAATAGCGAGCAGGGCTTTGTTATTTTCAGCCGTATAAAGATTTTTCCTCCACAATCAAATTTCTAATTAAATCAACATAAGAACTGTCGCCGTATTCATATTTCCTAAAAAATGACCAGCTTATAAAATCAACAACTTGAAGACATTTTTCCCCGGCTGGGCTTTTTACTTCCACTTTTATATCAATTTTGTGGTTTAAATTTGATTGATTTGTTATGTAGTTTTTGAAATTTTGGTTTAAAAATTTATTGGTTTCTTTACGGGATGCTATTAGTGTTACTCCTTTTTTAACGGGAATCAGTTTTCGCGATAAAACCCTGTCCAACAATATATTCACCACATAATTATATAAGACGGATTTTTCATTTTTGAGTTCGGTATATACCTTTGTTTTATCCAAATAAATCGCCATAATAAAACAGTTTTTGCTGGCTATTTTTTTAAGCATTCTAATTCTTGTGACACGTTTTTCTTTACAGGCATGCAGAGATGACGGCAACTTTCCGCCGCCGTGTTTTAAAATTCCGTAAATTGACTTTACGCATTTTTCAATGGGTTTCTTATTGTCACAAAAAAGAAAGGTTATAATAAAAGATTTGGAAGTTCGCTTCCGGGAAAATTTAAAACCTAAATCTCCCGATTCGTCCAAAAAAATATAGGACATCAATCAAAATTCCTCGCTTAAAATCAAAATTTCCTCTCCCTCATCTATTTTATTCGACTGGCTGATGATTTTCGCCAGATATTTATGCGGAATTTTCTGCTGGAGTTCTTTTATCTTCTCATTAAGGTTACTCTCGGATATAGAGCGTATGAATTTCAAACCTTTAGGAGGAAGAGAGTCAAGTTTATCTATCACTGTTTCAAGATCTTCAAAATAGTCTCTTATATTTGGGAACATAGATTTCAAAGCGCTAATTTTTGCAAGCGCTTCTCTTTTGCCTCTATCGTGAGGAACATGGGTTTTTCTCAAAAAAATGTTTTTCTTTATGTTCTTGTATATTTTTT
>CALEIX010000004.1 GCA_937898825.1 uncultured Elusimicrobia bacterium
CAGAAGACGGCATACGAGATGTAGAGAGGTCTCGTGGGCTCGGAGATGTGTATAAGAGACAGAAATAATATTTTCCCGGATACGCCGCGGTAAATGAAAAATTCAGCCATATTCGCGAATAAGGCTTTAAGCTGAAGTAAGAGTAAACCCTGTCGTCCCTTATGTCCTGATAGTCAACTTTGTCGCTCTTTTCGGCTTCAAAATCCATGCGGGTGTTCTGAATTTCCCATCCCGACGGGAACATGTACGTGAGAGCGACATTTTCCGCTTTCAAGGACATCACGTTCCGCACCATTATGTTCACCTTAAAGTCTTCTCCTTCTTTAAGCGAGGAAACATCCACCGGTCTTCCTTTCGCGTCGCAGTATTGAACATCTATGGCCAATCCCTTGGCGGAAGCCTTTTCGTTCCCAGCCGGCGGAACACCTCTCGCATTCACGTCCACAAAAATGTCCTTCTTTGCGAGATTCCTGATTGAAATATTTTCGCCATTCAAAGGAAACCGCTCAAACTTCCTTTTAATCACCGGCAATCGGCTTTTCAAAACGGATGGATTGTTATTCCCCAATGCATAAGAAACTTCGATCGGCGACGAGGAATCCAAATCTCCGTAAAATTTGCTCAAAGCCATCAGGGCATACGCGGTGGATTGAGTGCTGCAATAGTCTTTGGATGCCAGTTTTTTGGATATTTCAAGCGCGAATTTTTCGCCTTCCGGCTTTCCCAGAATCGCCAAACTGTTCAATATGACGGCTTTGTCCCTGAGAATTGAGCCGTAAGTCGGCCCCGGGCTGTTGTAAGCCTCGGTTTTCATCCCGCTTTCATCGGCTATTTTCTGCGCCGCGTCCGCCAGACCGGCCAGTTTATAGGCCGCGGCCAGCTGCAAGCGTGCCGTATCCTTCAGATTCCCGGTCTCCTTCAAGCGATTCATCGCCCCGATTTCCGGTTCACCCGCCAAAGCCAAAGTGTATACCCTGTAGGCCTGATTCATCGTTCCGCCCCTGGCAGGGTCCCATGTCAGCGCGGCGTTTTTTTGATATTCAAGCCACTTTTCGAACATCCGGGGAGGCACATAATACCCTTTATCCCTCGCTTCCACGAGGAAATGCCCGGCGTAATTGGTAGCCCATGCACTCGCGTTGCCCGCGGAATTGGGCCAGTAAACGAATCCCCCGCCCGGAATCTGGAAATTCCTGAGGCGATTTATTCCGGCATTGACATTTTTCTCTATGTCTTTCTTTTGATTGTCATCCAGTTCCACTATTTCGCCAAGGTAAATCTGCGGGAAAACGGATGATGTGACCTGCTCCACGCATCCGTGAGGATACCTTATCAGATATCCCAGTCTCTTTTCGAGATTCAGAGGCGGTATGGCGGAAATTTCGAGGGACACCTCGTTGGTTCCTTTCAGCCCGTGAGGAACGACTTTGGTTTTCCATTCTTCTCCCGCCTTGAGACGCTTTGAAAACTGTCTCAATGTGGATGGATTCGGGCTTCGTATTTTCAGATACGTTTCCGAGGAGCTTTTGTGCGCGCCGCTGCGCGCCGTGACTTTTATCTTCCCCCCGCCTATTTCGGAGCCAGCTTTCATCCTGAAAAACACTATCCGCTCTCCGGGTTCCGCAAACTCGGCAACGGTCATATCGTTGCCGATAATTTCAAAATTCGCGCCAGCCATGATTCCAACGGAAACTGCTTTCAGGCGCCTGTCCGTTGAAAAGACAGAAACCGGAACGGTTATTTCCTCGTTAGGACCTATAATCCGCGGGAAAGTGGGCATGATGGTTATCGCTTTTTTCACGGTCACCGTTTTTTCCGCTTTTCCGTAAGCCCCGTCTTTTCCGGCGACCACCATTATTCTTACAGCGCCCATATAGGAAGGTAGGGTTATTTTATGGGTGTTTTTTCTTCCCGCGGAAAGATTGAAAGGGCCCAAAAATTTCACCAGCGGAGGAAACCTGCGGGGTTTCTCTTCCTGCCTGATGCCCAAATCCGTCCCGCCGCCCAGCGCCAGAAGCCGCTCGAGTTTCGCTCCGTAAGCGCCAACGACGAAATCGTAGAGATCCCAGGTTTTGACTCCCAGGGCCTCTTTCATGTAAAAATACGAGTGCGGGTCGGGAGCCGAAAAACCCGTCAGGCCCAATAAGCCCTCGTCCACGACGGCTACGGTATATGTCATGGGTTTCCCGTTTTTTTCCGATACCGAAAAGGAAACTTCAGATTCCGGGCGCCACCTCTTTTTTGAAGTAATGGCGGGAGTCAGAACCGTTGCCGGGTTTTTCACGAGCAAAGGGATTATACCGTAAAGACGTATAGGCCTGTCGTTCTTTTTATCCTTGTGTGGCTGAATCAGTGTGACGGAAACATAGGCGTTCGGACTCATATCCGGAGTTATGTCGATTTTAAACTCGGTCTTCTTCCTGGAAAGGTCGATCCATCTGCGCCTCAACAGGACGCTCCCGTTTTCCACCGTCAGCAATGCCCTGCCCTGCGTCGCCTCTGGCAACTTGATTATCGCCTTCTCGCCTACCAAGTATTCTTCCTTATCCGAAGAGAAATTGAGAACGCTCGCGCTCATTCCCGCTTCTTCCCTGCCTCGTCCGGCCCATCCCGGCCAATCTATGTAAAATATTTTTCCCGAGCAATGCTTTCCGTCCAGATCGCAGACCCGCAGGAGATAACGCCCCCATGATGGATGCTTGATTTCAAATTCCCATTTGCCCGCGCCGTCCACCGTGGATATAACGTCATTCTTTATCGGTCTGATATGCGAGGAGGAAGCGTAACGCGCCAAAGACTCTTTCGTTTTATCCCACCACCATTTCCAGCTCATCTTGTATAAAGACACTTCCACCCTTTTAAGCGAGACGGGCTTTCCTTCGGCGTTAAGCGTCGCTATGCCCACCGTATGTTTCTTGTCGGTCAGAAGCATGCCACGCTTCCTGTCTCCTTTCGGGAGTTTTACACCCACGTAATTGAGATACGGACTGTAAGGGACTTTCAGCCTGGTCGAACTGAAACTTCCCGGGGTTTCAAATACCCTTACCCTGAAAGCGGCTGACATTTTTCCCGGAGCGTTCCCTCCGGCGACGAATTCCTTTCTGAATTCCGCTTTCCCCTTTTCGTCAAGCCTGCCTTCGAACACGGTCTCCGCCTCGCTTCTGAAATCGCGCACTGGATCGTCAAACACATAATCGGAAAATTTCCTGAACGCGGTTTTTACAGGCTTGAAAACAACTTTCACGTCCGCTTTCAGGTTGGCGGCCGAGGCCCCGTGAAGCCACTGAGAAAAGATTTTCGCTTTTACGGGTTCGCCGCGGCGGATTTCTTCCGCGCCGATATTGAAATCTATCTTCAACCTATTGGGCTTGACGGTTTCCACTTTCAGCAATTTTTCGAAAACCCTGTTGCCGAGATAAGCCTTGACGGTCCAATTTCCGGTAAGAGCTTTTTCCTCCGTTTTCAGCTTAAAGTAATAAAAATTTCCGACGGGTTGGTTATTGGTCCGGGTTTGCACCAGCTGTCCCCTCGGATTATACAAGCGCATCGTAACGGGGTGCTCGGAAGGTATGATACGATTCTTGTCCTCCATAATGAACACCAGGTGCATGTCATCCCCGGGACGCCAGACCCCCCGTTCGCCGTATATAAACCCTTTTATGCCCTTGACGGACTTCTCTCCTCCGACATCAAAATTGCTGACCGGCATTACGGAACCGGAATTAAGTTTGAGATAAGACATGTCATCGTCTTTTTCGGCTGAGAGGTAAAACGGTTTGCCGTCAAGCTCAAATTCCGTAAATCCGTCACTGTCGGTTATGGCCGAAGCCATAAGCTGCCGCTGAAAATTAAAAACGGATATTTTCACGTCGCTCATCGGCTCCGAGGTTTTTAAATCGGTTGTTACGACCAGCAACCGGTTTCTGACATCTCCCTTGGCCAGAACCCCTATGTTGGACGCCATGAAATTCCTGGAATCTTTCACATTGCTGCTGTAAACGTAATAAGCGTCCCTGCAGGGATCGTTCCTGTCTCTCCATCTTATTTTCGCCTGGTTCGGCGAATAATACTGCTCGGCGTAATCCCAGTTGCTGTTTTCTTCCACGTACAAATCCTCGTAATTCTTCAACGGTTTTTCTTTCTTCGGCGGCACTTTGTCGTCTTCCTCGGAACAGGCATAAGAAGAATTTGACCGGTTGATTGACAATGTCAAACGATAAATTCCTCCCGGGCTCTCCTTGAGAAGATCGGTCGCATCCAGATCATAACGCATCCATTGGTCCGGATTATTGTAGGGAATATGGACGGTTTTGCGCCAGATGAATCTACCCACCCTTTTGAGCTCGCTCGCGCCGCTCAGTTTATTGGTCTGGAGAAACTGTCCTATGTTGTTTTCAAATATCTTGAATGCCGTAACCTGAACTGAATTGACATTAAGCGTTTCAAAAGGAATACTCAGGACATCGTTGTCAGGAAGCATGTTCCCCTTTCCGACAAACCTGACCTGCGGCTTTTTGCTGTTGAAAACCACGGTTTTACTGAATTCGTTCCCCAGCCTGGTCCCGAAAGAATTTCTAATTCCGGGGTCCAGCGAAACGACGATTTTTCCGAGAAACCGCTTATCGGGATAAATTTTCAAAACATTGTCCGAAACACTGGAGAACCAACCTTTTCGATTGAGCCTGACCAGACCTTTCAAAGACTGTTTCGAATCTATTTTGTCCGAGAAATAGACGGCGATATGTTGATTGCTTCCCTGGACCGCTTTCGCGTCAATGACCTTGAAAACGTTGGCGGCCGGAACCTCGATTTCTTTTTCTCCCTTTTCCGTGGACCCTATCGCTTTCCCGTCCCATTTCAGCTTGACAACTTTATTTTTCTCTCCGCGAATTATATCCTTCACCGTAAAAAGATATTCTTTAAGCGAAGGAGAAGGAATCCATTCCACCGAAAGATTTTTGCTGTCAAGTTCCGCATTCAACACCTTTTTGATCTTATCGGGGTCGGACACGTCAGCGGTGATAATTTTGCCTTCCAGGTACATATTTTTATCATCCCAAAGACTCACCACCAGTCCCTTCAATTCAACCGTCATATCCTGGCGCATAACCTGGAAAAAGAATTGAAAATCTCCTATACCCCTGGGAAGTTTCCGGAATTTATCCCCTTTCAAAGTCACTATGTAGTATTGCCCCTGTTTCAAATCCGAAG
Organism: uncultured Elusimicrobia bacterium; assembly: GCA_937898825.1. Lineage (GTDB taxonomy): Bacteria > Elusimicrobiota > Elusimicrobia > Elusimicrobiales > UBA9959 > CALEIX01. The sequence goes on from CALEIX010000004.1 coordinate 5,212, forward strand.
AGGGAATTATCGTTATTTCCTTTGGGCCCGATACGGTATAAGAACCGTTAATTTCCGGATCTATCTCCATGTAAGGAGCGGCGGATTTTCCTATCGTTTCTTCAGAGAACACGTTCTGCGAAAATTCGATGTAAATATTGCTTTTTCTCGAAACGATCCCTGAAGTATGCGCGCTTATGTAACTTTGCCATTCGGGATTGGCTGGTTTAATAGCGGGCGAGGCAATCGGTTGCCTGGTCATATAAACGAGAAACGCAATTCCGAAGGCAAGAAGCGCGATAATGGACAACGGATGTTTTTTAATTTTCGCTTTGACGGCGTCAATATTCATCTTTTTTCTCCTTTTCAAATTCATATCGTGCATGCAGTACCAAGACAAAGTAAAAGTGTCCTATCCGAGCAAAATAAAAATGGAAAAACTTTTTAGGGATTCCTCCGTATTGGTAGAGCCAATGTTTCACATAACTTTAGAAACCTTCTATGCTGTTAATATGGTCCCTGCCTTTTGGCTTACCTTTTTCTTTATACATGAGTATAGTAAAGAAACCCAGGCTTTGTATGATACTGTATCAACTCTTGAATAACCTCATTTTTTCTTCCAGCAATTAGGAAATACCAGTATTTTACTATTTCGTTTCAAAATGCCCAAAACAATGATTTTACCAGCGGCCCCCAAACCACGTTTTTCAGGTCTTTTTCCTCCACATGTAGTCTCGTCACACTCAATTTCACCAGTGAATGCTTCAGAGCACTCTTCACTAATACACAACAACTTGCGAATAATCCTAAAAAAACTTCTTAATTGCTTCATCAGACACTTTACTTCTAAATTTAAGCCGGTAAACAGGGACCCCTCAAAAAAATATCCTAAAAGTTTCTTTTTATTGCTTTCAGATTTCCTAAAAGAATCCCAAACACCCTTAAAGGTATATCTATAACTGCGACACTTAAATCTTCCATCTTTGCGTTTCCACGCCCAATGCTATCCACATTTTGGGGCATTGCCGTTTCATAAACAAATATTCTATAAAATTTTTGGTGCGTTTTCATTGGCCATCACCAGAATTAAATGCTCTTTTGAAAAAACTTCAGGAAACTATCGCGGCAAAAAGCGAAAGAACCGACGCGGTTAGAATGGTTTTTTAGGCCCATTGGCGGCCGCAGATAATCTTGTAAGGGCAACTGGAGCATTCTTTAGCGTTTTCCGTCGGGACCGGAGCGAATTTCTTTTTTACGTCCAGTATCTCTTCCTGTCTCTTATACACATCTCCGAGCCC
>CALEIX010000005.1 GCA_937898825.1 uncultured Elusimicrobia bacterium
TATAAGAGACAGGGTAAAATATTATCTGTATGGAAACTCTCCGATTGACAATTTTAAGATGTGTCCTTGCTTCCGCCTGCTTTCTTTCAGTCGCTCAGGCAAAAGCCGCTTTTTCCATAAGCGCCAATGTGGACAAGACAACGGTTAGAATAAACGATTCACTGCAGCTTGAGGTGCGCGTTCAGTCTGGTTCCCCGAATGTGCCCGAGCCCCATATACCGCAAATAAACGGTTTTGAAATATACTCGTCGGGAAGAAGCCAGAACATTTCTTTTATAAACGGAAGGTTTTCCTCATCCATCACTTTCACATACAATCTCGTGCCCAGATTTCTCGGGAAAACTAAAATTCCGCCAATAACCGTAAGGTACAAAGGCAGGATTTATTCAACTCAGGAGATAGAAATAAATGTTGTCAAGGGTGCAATCTCCCAGGTACAAAGCCAAAAACAAAGGCGCAGAATTTCTCAGGGAACTCCGAAAATCGCCGCTGAAAGAGAAAAAGCAGGACCCGTTTTTTTAACCGCTGAAACAGATAAAAAATCTGCATATGTCAACGAGCAGATTACTCTTACAGTCAGATTTTTCACCGCTGTTCCCCTGGTAAGCAACCCTGAATACAATTCGCCTCCGCTTAAAGGATTCATTTCGGAGGACCTTCCTCCTGTGAGAAACGGTCAAACGTCCATAAACGGAAAGCCTTATTATTACAACGAAATAAAAACGGCTCTTTTCCCTCTGGAATCGGGATACGGCGAAATCGGGAAAGCGAGAGTAAAGGCTGTGCTTCAGACCGGGCTTGCGCTGGACGTATTTGATCCCAATTTTTTTCAGCAATTTTTTTCCGGAGCCGGCCTCAGCGGGGGGAAATTAAAGATTCTTGAAAGCGCGCCCCTAAAAATCAAGATTAAGCCTCTTCCTTCAAATGCGCCTCCGTCTTTCACGGGCGCCGTGGGCGAATATAAAATCTATTCCAAACTTGACAGGGATTCTGTCCGCGAAGGTGAAACAATAAATTTTTCCGTGATAATAGAAGGGAAAGGAAACTTAAAAGCCGTATCCGCTCCTAAAATGCCCTCTATGCCGGCTTTCAAGGTTTACGATGTAATGTCTTCCCTCTCCGTCAATAAAAGAAACGATATTATCAGCGGACGAAAATCTTTTATTGCTGTGATGCTGGCGAAGAAAAAGGGAGAATATACCCTGCCCCCGGTAAAATTTGCGTTCTTCAATCCCGGATTGAAGAAGTATGTATCTGTTCAGACAAAACCTCACAAATTAAAAGTTCTCCATAACCCAAACCCTTTGTCCTCTTCGCCAGGTTACTACCCGCGCACAGAGGACATCAATCCCCGGATAAACGACATACAATACATCTTTGAAAATCTGAAAATGCCTTTTCATCTTAAGGCGGCGAGAAAAATATCATCCTTAAATTCAGTCAATTTTGTTTTCCTCCTTTTCGTGGCGTTCTGCGGTTTGTATTCGCACTTAAGAAATGTTTACGCCCGGGATCCGCGGAAAATCAAAATGAAGCAGGCATGCAAAAAAGCGAAGGAAAGGTTAAAAAAGGCCGAAAAATTGGCAGAAAAGGAAAAACTTCAGGAAGCAATTTCGGAGATATATGATATGCTAAATGATTACATTTCCGACAAACTCGGTTTGAGCGCTTCTTCTTTCACACTGAAAAAAATAATAAACCTTGTAAAAGAAACAAAACCCCATTTCAGCGACCGGGTGCTGGCGGAATTCAGAAACCTATGGAACGAAATTGAAACTTCAAAATTTGCTGGCGGCTCATTAAGCCGCGAATCGCTCAGGACATTTGCAGACAGGTCTATTTCAATACTGCAAAAAATGGAAGAGGAATTTGAAAAATGAAAAAAATCTCGTTGCTTTGCCTGTTGCTTGGCGCATCTGTTTGCGCAGGAGCCGTCGAACCAGCCAAGTTGTACAAAAAAGGCGATTTTGAGGGTGCGCTTGCGGAATACCGAAAAATGAGCGAGCAAAATCCATATGTTCTCTACAACACCGCTAACTGCTATTACAAGCTGGGCAAAAGGGGACTTGCCACTCTCTATTATTTAAAGGCATTTAAGATTCTGCCCAGAAATTCGGATATACGTCAAAATCTGAGTTTCGTCTTAATGCAAACAGGGCAGAGCCTTGTCCCTAAAGACATGCCTCAAATTGTCCATATCGTTTATTTTTTCTTCTCAATATACGAGATAAAAGCCATTTCATACCTCCTTTTCTGGACTCTTGCCGCCATGCTTTCTTTGATTTTTCTGAAAAAAAGTTTTAAAAAACCTTTTCTTAAACCGCTTATCTACCTTTTTTTCCTTCTTTTGATTTTTGTGGCATGGGGAATATCGCGTTCCGCTTCATTCATAGAAAACGCCGGCGTTGTAACGGAAAATAGCGCCTCTTTACTGAGCGGTCCGGGAGATAATTTCAAGGTTTACTCAGAACTCCCGGAAGGATATCTTGTAGAGCTTACGGGTGAGGAAGCCGACGATTTTCTGGAAGCCGGGATTCCCCAGAAACAAATCAAGGGGTGGATAAAAAAATCTGAAATCAGAAAAATATAGGGCCCGGGTCCAATGTGATTTTACCGTTTTAAAAATTTCCTGCTCAGGCGGTATTTTCTTTGCTGCTGCTGCAAGTTTCGAATCTCGCAATTATGTTACAATATAGATAAAAGGCTCAAAGAGAGGGAAAAAATGAAGATAGGCATCGCAAGCGACCATGCGGGCTATGCTCTTAAAGAACATTTAAAATCATTCCTCGCAAAAAAGAGGCATAAAATAATTGATTTTGGAACAGATTCCGCGGACAAACCTGCGGATTATCCTGATTTTGCCAAAAAGGTCGCTCAGGCAGTAATTGCGGGCAGAGTGGAAAGGGCAATAATTATATGCGGAAGCGGTGTCGGCGCAAGTGTGGCCGCCAATAAAATAAAGGGTATAAGGGCAGGTCTGTGCCACGATACCTATTCCGCGCATCAGGCAGTCGAACACGACGACATAAACATCCTTTGCCTCGGTAGCAGAATAATAGGTCAATCTCTTGCCCAGGAGTTAAGCGCAGCTTTTATCAAAGCAAAATTTAGCGGCGAGAGGCGGCATAAAAAACGATTGGACAAAATTGAAAAATTAGAACGCGAAAACTAAGGGGGAGCGATGAATTCCGTTGATTCCTTGAAAAAATTAAAGCAAAGCATATGGCTTGACAATATCAGCAGAGAATTTCTCTCTTCTGAAAAATTCGCCGCTAAAATGCGAGAACTCGCGATAACCGGACTTACTTCGAATCCAACAATTTTTGAAAAGGCGATAGTTGAAACCACCTTTTACGATAAAAGTATTAAAAAACTGGCTAAGTTTGACATATCCGCCGAAGATATATTCGAAAGCCTTATGATAGAAGATTTGCAAAAAGTATCCGACTATCTTTACCCGACTTACAATCAAAGCGGTGGCAAGGATGGATACGCCAGCATTGAAATATCGCCAAAACTCGCCAGAAACGCCCAGAAAACCGTGCAGGAGGCAAAAGCGCTTTTCGGCAGACTGAAGAAAAGAAACATAATGATAAAAGTGCCGGCCACTGAAGAAGGCTTGAAAGCCATAAAAACCTTAATCGCCGAGGGAATAAATGTTAACGCCACTTTGATTTTTTCTGTTGAAAGGTACAAGAAATTAATGCAAACCTACGCAGAAGGGTTAAAAATAAGAATAAGCAAAAAACTTCCCATAAATAATGTTTTTTCAGTCGCGAGTTTTTTTGTCAGCAGAATAGACACTATGACCGACGCCAAATTGCGGGCTATAATCAAACAAAGAATACGTCTCTTTCTTCACATCGCCCCAATGGAACAAAATCGCTGAAAAAGGCGGAAACGTCCAGAAACTTCTCTGGGCCTCAACCAGCGTTAAAAATCCGAATTATTCCGAAACGCTCTATGCAGACCACCTGGCTCTTGAAAATACGATAAATACCCTGCCTGAAAACGCCATAAAAGCCTTTCGCGAAAAAGGCAACATAAACCCCAAACCTTTTGAGCAAAGGTTAAAAGAAGCAAAAAGGAATATGCACTCGCTTAAAGAGGTTGGAATAGACTTTAACCGGATACTGGCGGAACTTGAAAATGAGGGCATCAAAAAATTCACAGATTCCTACAACACACTTATAAAACACATACTCGTAAAAAGCCATTCGCTGACCGAAAAAAAGGAATTCAAGTTTTCAGGCGCAAACGTAAATATGATTGATTTTTCTCCGGAACTTGAAAAAATGAACTTCGTAAAGAGACTCTGGGAAAAGGACTGCACTCTTTGGAAAGACGACAGCGCCCACGCGGAGATAATTAAAAATTCGCTCGGCTGGCTCAAAGCGCCCTACGAGATGCAAGTCGCAAAAATTGAAAATTTTGCCAGGAGCGTTCGGAGATTCAAATATGCCGTTCTGCTCGGAATGGGCGGCTCAAGTCTCGCCCCCGCCGTCCTGGCTTCCCTTTTTCAAAAAAGCGGTTGGCCCAAGCTGTTTATCCTCGACACCACGGACCCCAGAGAAATATCAGCTGTGCGGCGAAAAATACAACCCTCAAAAACGCTTTTCATTTATTCCAGCAAATCTGGCGGAACGATAGAGCCAAAAAGCCAGTTCAATTACTTTTATTCTCTTTTAAAAGCGGAAAAAGTGAAAAATCCCGGCAAACACTTTATTGCCATAACTGATAAGGGAACCTGCCTTGAGCGTTTGGCAACGGAAAAAAATTTCCGAAAAATCTTTATTAACCCGCCGGATATCGGCGGACGTTTTTCGGCTCTTTCTTATTTTGGACTCGTGCCGGCGGCTATATGCGGAGCCAGCGCAAGAGACATACTTAAAAGCGCCGCTGAAACGGCAAACCTCTGTAAAAATGAAAGCATACAGGATAACCCCGGCGCTTTGCTGGGCTCCCTTCTTGGAGGTTCCTATCTTCAGGGATTGGACAAAATGACCCTGACACTGCCGGATAAAATGGAAAAATTCGGTCTGTGGGTTGAGCAGCTTATAGCCGAAAGCCTGGGGAAAGAAGGCAAAGGCGTGGTGCCGATATGCGGTGAAAAATTGTCCTCAAAAACAAAATACCAGGCGGACAGGTTTTTCATAAACCTCAACTTTAAGAAGAGAAACGGCAAAACCGTCAGGGAACTTAACCGCCTTTCCAGACTGGGGCATCCCGTTTTGCAAATGCAAATAAAGAATCTCCATGACATAGGCGGAGAATTTTTTAAATGGGAAGTAGCGACCGCCGCTGCCGGTGCGTTGATGAAAATAAATCCCTTTGATCAGCCCAACGTTCAGGAAGCGAAAAGCCAGACAATGAACATCCTGGCGGAAATTTCCCGCAACGGACATCTGCCCGCCCTGAAAAGCGACTTTGAAAACGAAAACTTTTCCGTGTTTCTCTCCACACAAATGAAAAAATTCCTGCCTTATGTTAAAAAACCCGAAAGTATATTTAATTCAATATTTTCGGCTCTGAGCGGAAAGGAATATATCGCCCTGCTTGCGTATTTTCCTTACAAGAATAAAATCGAAGAAATTCTCTGCAGGATAAAGGAGACTTTCAAAACAAAATTTTATTCGGCAACGCTTTTCGGGTACGGTCCAAGATATCTCCATTCTTCCGGGCAGCTGCACAAGGGAGGTCCAGACAACGCCATTTTCATAATCCTGACGTGCATGCCAACGAAAGAAGAGGATTTGAAAATCCCGGACGAAGTTTACACATTCGCGCACCTTGAAGCCGCTCAGGCAAGAGGGGATTTCATGGCACTAAGCTCGAAAAACAGACGGGCAATCTGGCTGGACTTGAAAAAGCCCCTTCAAAAAAATGTAGAATATATGTATACCGCACTGAGGGATGTAAATAAACTTACCATCCACACAAGCGGGGGAGGAAGAATGATGAAGTTAGCAGTGAGAAAAAAAAGGACAACAAATCGAACAACTACACCAAGGACGACAGAAACAAAAACCAATGAGTATGTGGTGATAGATTATCCGCAACAACTGGAAACCATCAACTCGCGCCACTATACTTTCAGAATAGGCACCAGCAACTGCCACAAGGTTGAAATTTCGATAAACGATCAGCCCTGGCAGCCATGCAGGTATTCGGCCGGATATTGGTGGTATGACTGGAACGGATACACCCCGGGGAACTACACCACAGTTGCGAGAATAACCACTCCTGAGGGAAAATATCTGATTTCAAAAAAGAGAAGATTCAAGGTTACTTACTAAAAACCCTGGATTAAAAACAAAACGCTTTTTCGCCTGGAAAGGCGAAGAGGGTTTTGTTTTTTCCAAAAAATGGAGGGTTCACTGAAGAAGTCTATTTGCAAGAGAAATTAGCCGATTTTTAGCCGAAACAAGGAATGAGGAGGGAGCATACCCGCCAGTGGTATGTAAGCGACGAATGACGACCATAAAC
>CALEIX010000006.1 GCA_937898825.1 uncultured Elusimicrobia bacterium
TTTCAAGCAGAAGACGGCATACGAGATGTAGAGAGGTCTCGTGGGCTCGGAGATGTGTATAAGAGACAGCCAAAGAAAAAAAGAGTAAAATTTTGCAGCGGTTTGGCGCCGAGTTTCATCAACACGGCATACTCATAAAGCGAAAGAATAATAATGGTGAACACGAAACTTATAAACGGTAAATTGCCTATATGCACCAATATAAGAGTTATAGGAATTCCGACCAGAGCCGTTATAACGCGGGGCAGAAGCATTATGTTCCAAATCTCCTTTGCCTTTTTTGATATTCAAGGATAGCGCCGCGCAGATGATTTTCCGTGAAATCCGGCCAGAGAACATCGGTAATGTAAATCTCCGAATAGGCGCTTTGCCACAGAAGAAAATTTGAAATTCGCATTTCACCGGAGGTCCTTATAAGCAAATCGGGATTAGGGAGGGGGTAAGTGTAAAGATATTTTTCAAACTCTTTTTCGGTAATTTTGCCAGGGCGCGCCTTTAAAATCCTGTTTACCGCGTCCAATATTTCCTGCCTGCCGCCGTAATTGAGGGCAATATTCAAAACCATCTTCTTCCCGCCCTTTAATCTCTCTATAGCCTCGGCTATTTCATTATTCAAAGGAGGCGGCATTTCTTTCACCCTGCCGCTCACCATAAGTTTGATATTGTTCTCATAAAGTTCCGTTGAGTATTTTCTGATAGTCTGCCTCAAAAGCGACATTAAGGCGTTCACTTCTTTACCAGACCTCTTCCAGTTTTCGGTTGAAAACGCAAACAGCGTCAAAGCTTTCACGCCCATGTTGCTGGCAGCCTCCACTATTTTCTTGACCGTATCCACGCCCTTTTTATGACCGAAGGCAGCCGGCAGTCCCCTTTTTCTTGCCCAGCGCCTGTTGCCGTCCATTATAACGGCAATATGCCGGGGAATATTACTGGAGTCTATATCTTCCTTCATCAGACTGTAAGCAATTCTTTTTCCTTTGCCTGGGTTATGCCGTCCACTTCCTTTACATGACGGTCAGTCGTTTTTTGTATATCCTGCTCATATCTGAGCATATCATCTTCAGATATTTCTCCTTTTTTCTGCGCCTTCTTTACAAGGTCCATCGCACTCCTTCTTTCGTTCCTGATGCCAATCTTGGCTTCTTCTCCCATTTTCCTGACTATCTTCACCATTTTGTCCCTCTGTTCCTCGTTCATCGCCGGAAGATTTATGCGTATAACCTTTTCATCCTTGATTGGAGAAGTGCCTAAATCAATCTTTTTGACCTCTGTTTCTATCGCGTTAATGATGCTTAAATCCCAGGGCCTTATTTCAAGGGTTCTCGCCTGCGGTATGGAAATCGCCGCCACCTGCTTGAGCGGAACCTTAGATCCATAATATTCCACATACACGGAATCAAGTATCTGAGGATTGGCGCGTCCGGTTCTGAGCGAGGTTAGTTCCTTTTTATATTTGGTAACCTTTTCCGCCATTTTGGCTTCAAGGTTTTTAAGTATTCTACCTATTTCTTCTGGCATAAATCCCTCCAATTCGGCAAATTCTAATTAAATTATAGCATAGTGCTTTGTATAATAAGTAGGGTTCGCTGAAAAAACCTACCAGCTATTATTTTGCCAATGAAAAATAAATTCATCGGGTCTAATTCACTCCCGCATTGGGTCGTGGGTTGCGAACTTGCGTTCAATGCGGGAGTGTATGGGGGAAGGAATGATTATTTCCGTCTGCCAAATATTTCCACTTCAATCAAGCGGCAAAGGGTGTGAATAATGAATATGTGTATCTCTTGAATATTGGCCGTGTCCTGACAATCTACGCAAATTGAAATATCTGATATTCCACGCATCACTCCCCCGCCCGAACCTAACAGGGAGATGACCGGACACCCCTTTTTTCTGGCCGTCTCAATTGCCCGCACCATATTTCGGCTGTTGCCGGAGGTGGAAACTGCAAAGAGCGCATCCCGTTTACCGGCTAACGCCTCTATCTGCCTTGCAAAAACCTCTTCATAACTATAATCGTTGGCTATGCAGGTAAGGGAAGATGTATTTGCGGTAAGTGCGACTGCAGGCAGGGGGGGGCGGTCGAAAGCGAATCTGCCTGCAAGCTCGGCTGCAAAATGCTGGCTGTCAGCGGCACTTCCGCCGTTACCGCAAATATATAACGTGCCGCCTTTCTCAAAAACGGATATGATGGTTCTGGCGGCTTCTTCAATTTCCCGCGTTAAATTCAGGGTCTTGTCTTTCAGAGAAAAATGATTTTCTATGCTCAGGATTATTCTCTCTTTCATTTGGATATGAGCGTGCCCACTATCTTTCCGGCTGCCGCTTTCTGTATGTTTCCCTCTTTATGAAGATTCAAAACCTGAACAGGAATGTGATTTTCCATGCAAAGCGTGAGGGCGCTTGCATCCATAAATTTCAGTCGCTTTCTTATCGCTTCCATGAAGGTTATTTTTTTGATTTTTCTGGCGCGCCTGTCCGTTTTCGGATCAGACGTGTAAACCCCGTCAACCTGAGTCGCTTTCAAAATTATGTCCGCGCCTATTTCGGCAGCTCGCAAAGCGGCGGTGGTGTCCGTCGTAAAGTACGGATTGCCCGTCCCGCCGGCAAAAATGACAATCCTGCCTTTTTCCATATGCCTTATTGCCCTGCGCCTTATAAAGGATTCCGCAAAACGTGAAATCTCTATCGAGGTCTGAACCCTCGTTGGCACTCCCTTGTTCTCAAGAGCGGACTGCAGCGCCATTGCGTTAATGATCGTGGCCAACATACCCATGTAATCAGAAGTGACCCGGTCTATCATTTTCCCGTCTTTGGCCCCGCGCCATATATTCCCGCCGCCGATAACGACAGCAAAGCGTTTCCTGGGAGAATACGCTTTTTTTATTTCCCGCGCTATGTAATCAAGTGAATCCGAATCAATGGAACGCCCCCCGTTTTTCCCGAGTATTGCCTCACCCGATAATTTTAACAGGATAGTTCTCTGCACTTTATTCAATGCCGACTATATAACAGTCAAACTTTTCAACTTTAATCTCGCCGCCGAGCTTTGCGGAGAATTCATTCACAAGGGTGGAAATTTTCTTTCTTGAATCCCTTATTGAAACCTGTTCCAGAAGGCAATTTTCTTCAAAAAATTTTCTCATTCTGCCCTCAAGCATTTTGGAAAGGGCTGTTTCAGATTTCCCCTGCGCCTTCGGGCTGGCCCTGTAAATCTCTTTTTCCTTTTCTATAACTTTTGGCGGCACATCTTCCTTTTTGAGGTAGACAGGATGCATCGCCACCGCCTGCATGGCAAGTTCCCTGGCAAGAGTCATAAGTTCCTTTTCGGCAGCCTCGTCTGGTTCCTTTTCCAGGACAAGACTCACCATCTGTCTCTTATACACATCTGACGCTGCCGACGAATTAGACGGTGTAGATCTCGGTGGTCGCCGTATCATTA
>CALEIX010000007.1 GCA_937898825.1 uncultured Elusimicrobia bacterium
GAAGACGGCATACGAGATGTAGAGAGGTCTCGTGGGCTCGGAGATGTGTATAAGAGACAGGCACGAGGCTCAAAGCCTCGCGCAGAGAACGCAAAAAGCGTTGAGTGTTCATTGCGTTTATAGCGTTGAGCGTTTATTGCGTTTATAGCGTTGAGTGTTCATTGCGTTTATAGCGTTGAGCGTTTATTGCGTTCATAGCGTTCGTTGAGTTCATAGAGTTAATTGAGTTTATTGCGTTTATTTATCTCTTGCAACCTGTGCCTTCCAACTTCCGATTCCCGACTCCTGACTTATCCTTTATCCCTTATCCTTTTTCCCTGCCGTTTAGCCGTCCAGCCGTCTAACCGTCCAGCCGCTATTTTAGCAGAGCTCCGCTCTGCAGCTACAGCTGACTCTCGACTCCTGACTCCCGACTTACTACTTGTGCTCTTGTGCTCTTGTGCTCTTGTGCTCTTGTGCTCCTGTGCTCTTGTGACCTGTGTTCCTGTGCCGTGTCCGCTTCAGGCCCATTTCTGATGAGCGAACGCGTGAATTGCTTTTGTAAATTGTTTTTTCTATAATTATTATCGTCGCATACCCCTTTTGGGTGAAACTAAAGTATGTAAATTAAAGTAAGAGGAGGGGGAGTGCCGGAAAGTAATATTGTCTTGGTTGTGGACGATGACCCAAATGTCGGCTATCTAATATCCGCTATTCTTCGAAAGCATCCAAAGTACAGGGTTGTTTCTTTATATAACGGAGATGAGGTTCTGGAGTTTATCAAAACGAATTCGCCTGATATTATACTGTTGGATTTAAAAATGCCCGGAATAGACGGTTTTGAATTATGTAAAAAGATACGTGACAACGCCAACACCAAAAACGTTCCTATCATTGTGATAAGCGGAATATCCGACACACAGGCCAAAATAGAATCCATAGAACTCGGAGCCGATGATTTTATAACAAAGCCTTTTGAAATAGCCGAATTGCGCGCGAGAATAAACCGAATTCTTTTGCGCAAAACTACGGACATTTCGACCAATCCTCTAACGCATTTGCCCGGCAACCCCGCTATTCAGGAAGAAACCATTTCGCGCATAAAACGAAACGAAGACTTCGTTTTCGCTTACATTGATCTGGATAATTTTAAGGCATATAACGATATTTACGGGTACGCCAAGGGAGATGAAATAATCAAGTTTACCGCCGATATTTTGAAATCAGCGCAAAAATTTTTTGGTTCTGACATGTTTCTGGGGCATGTGGGCGGAGACGATTTCGTGCTTATAGCCGCTCCCGCAGACATGGAAAAAATCGCAAAAAAAATAATTGAAGATTTCGACAAAAATATTGCGTCTTTCTACACATCGGAACACAGGAAAAAAGGATACATAACCACAACGGACAGAAAAGGAAATATGAAAGACTTTCCTTTGATAACCATGACAATGGCGATAGTATCTGCAAAAGATGCTGGTCATTACGGGAAACTTACTGAAAAAGTGGCCGAATTAAAACGCTATGCCAAAAAGCTGCCGGGCAGAAAGGGAAGCATATATTTCAAGGATAGACGCGACAAATGAATCAAAGCGACGCTTTAGCTCAGGGACAGATTTTTGCAGGATGTAAAATTGAAAGAAAAATCGGACAGGGCGGCATGGGTTCTGTCTATAAAGCCCACTTCCTAAGCCTGGACAAAAGCGTTTGCGTAAAAATACTCGCAAAAAATCTGGCAGCTGATCAAAGAAATGTCGAATTTTTCTTGAGGGAAGCGAGGTCTGCCGCGAAGTTAGAACATCCCAACATAGTTCAGGTTTACAATTTCGGACAGGAAAACGGTTTGTACTATATCATAATGTCGTACATCAATGGGACGCCGCTTGACATAATAGTGAAACAGAAAGGCGCCTTAAGTGTGGAGGAAGCAAGGGATATCATAATTCCGGTTCTGAAGGCTTTAAAGCATGCTCATGAAAAAACAATTATACACAGGGACATTAAACCTTCGAACATTCTAATAGACGAAAAGGGAGAACCCAGAATCGTGGATTTCGGGCTCGCCAGGAGCATAAACGAAGAAAAGCAATTGACAATCGCCGGCGAAATGGTTGGGACCGCGTATTTTATGTCGCCCGAGCAGGGACTTGCCGCGAAAGTAGACCACAGAGCCGACCTGTATTCAGTCGGAGCCACCTTTTTTTACCTCCTGACCGGAAAATATCCGTACGAAGGAGAAACATCCATAGAAGTCATCCACAAACATATTTCCGCTCCTCTGCCCAACATATTTCTTCTCCTCCCGGAAGCGCCAATATGGGTACCGAAAGTCCTTCAAAAATTGATGGCCAAGAAGCCCGAGGAAAGGTATCAAACCGCGGAGGAAGTAATAAAGGAACTGGAAAAGTACAAAGACCCCGAGCAGGCAAAAAGCCTTTACAACGCTGAAAGAACGCTGGAAATACCGGAGGTTGAGACAAAAATAAAAGGGCAGGAAGACAAAACTCCGCTTGAAGCAGCTGAGCCAAAACCGCCAGGCACAAAACCCGAAGAAAAACCGGAAAAACCCCTGCCTCCGCCGCCGAAAATTGTTAAATCAAAAACCCAGATTGTCTTTCTTCCCAAATTAATAAAGACGTTGGTCCATTTTTCTCTCACTTTTTCATCTCTTGCTGTTCTGCTTCTTGCGGGCTGCCTTCCGTCAAAACAGGGTTCCGTGTTAGGTCCCGCGCTTGAAAATCCGGTTGCATCGCTTATTCTTATCCTTGTAGCGCTTTTTCTTCTTGGATGGAGCGCCTACCTAAAACCGAGAAAATTCACGCCTCTGCACTCTGTATTTATGAGCATCATGGCAATATGCGCTTACGTCGCTGGAACTTTGACGCTCGCCCCGTCAAATTTTGACATGATTTCAAAAACGATGCTTATACTCAGCTCGGCCGCAAAAAACATCTTTTTGCCCAATAATCTCCTTCCTTATTCCGTTTTTTTTCTTGTCATAGCCTCTATTTTTGCCTACAAATCAAGTTTCCTGACTAAAACTATCGCTTCCACCTCAGCTCTTCTATCTATCTTTCTAATCTACAAGTTCTTCCAGGTAGAGCACGCAATAAAACCTGACTACGCTGTAATTTTCGTTATCGCTCTCGTTTTCTTTACTGGAACCATTCTTTCTTTCAGCAGAAAAGAGTTCAGTTTATTGCTAAATCCTTTTGTTTTTTTCCTGTTAGCGGATTTTCTTATTTTCTTTTCCCTTTCAAGTATACAAGTGAAAGCTCTTACCCAGAAAAAACAGCAGGAGGACTTAATCAGGGTTGAAAAGGAAAAGAAGGAGGCGTTAATAAAGGAACAACAACTGATGCTGCAGGAAATTCCTCAATATGACGAAGAGGGAAAACCAATAATTAAAAAACGGGAAAGTTTGGCGGATGCCATAAAGCCCAAACCTCCTTCCCTGTTGCGAAAGGAAGCTACAAAAGAATATTACGGCAAACTTTTTCTCACATTCAGACAAGTAGCGATGAAAACCGGAGGATTTATAGTTATCTCGTTTTTATGTCTTTTCCTCATCAACTTGCTTTTTGCGGAAGAGATTTTCACTTTCAAACGCGAGGTTGTTTTATGAAAAAACTTCTGACCTCAAAATGGCTCTGGGGCGTTTTTCTTTTTTTTACAACGCTTTTCTTCTACTTCACATCTTCGGGCATTGAAACGCTCGAACTGAAATTTTACGATTTTCGCCAGAAAATCAATTCCGACGAAAAGAAAAAAAATGAAATCGCCATTATCAACATAGACGACGAAAGCATCTCCAGAATAGGACGATGGCCGTGGTCCAGGGATAAAATATCCGACATGCTTCTGTGGCTTTCCAGCGCACCAGCCAGGCCCTCCATCATAGGGCTTAACATTCTCTTTTCCGAAAAGGAAAAAAACAAAGGCATCGACCTCGCCCAAAAGGTAAAACAAGAATATGTCAAGCTCAAAAAGGAGAAGAAATTGCGCGAAAAGAAGAACACAAATTTCGTGGAATATATCGACCAAATCGCCGAAGAATTGGATAGTGACAAGAAACTCTCATCCGCTATAAGGCAGGCGCAAAACATTGTCCTCCCCATGTTTTTTGCCACTGGCAATCTCATGGCAAAACCTCAAAAAGCCCCGCAATGGGTCAAAAAATTCGCTCTCAAGCCGCTTTCCCGCGGCAATTACCTCATCGAGGCAAGCGACATAATCTCACCCCTTGAAATCTTCGCCTCTTCCGCCGTCGGCATAGGACACGTAAATGTCTTCACCGAGTCTGACGGAACCGTGCGGCAGGAATACCCGTTCATCAGTTATGATGGTGAATTTTACCCATCATTTGCCTTCGAGATGGTGCGCAATCACTTAAAGCGTTCAACCGACGAAATAAAGATTGGAAAAAATACCGTTCGAATAGGCAAATTTCATCTTCAATTAAGCGAGGCATATTCAATGCTCGTGTCTTTTAACGGCTCGAACGCTTTTAATACCTATTCTTTTTACGATGTGATAAACGGCAAGGTTGTTCCGGAGGCATTTGCGGGGAAAATAGTTCTTATCGGCATAACCGCTCAGGGACTGGGCAGTCTTTATGTAACCCCGATAGTGAAAAACATGCCCGCCGTAAATTTCACCGCCAACATCATAGAAAATATTCTTCACTCCAATTTTATTGTGAGACCGCCATGGGCATTTCAATTGGAATTAGGATTAATATTGCTTGCTGCCGCTTTTATAATTTTCCTTTTGCCGCGTTTGAAAGCATTGACAGGAGCAATCATAAGCGGCCTGCTTTTAGCATCTTTTGTGGGAGTAGGAATTTATTTCTTTCTCAGTGCGGGACAATGGATAAAAACCATGTATCCATCCTTCCTTCTCGTCGCCGGATATATCGTTATAGTGTCAATCAGATTCTTCACCACAGAGCGCAAAAAAGAAGTTATTGAAATGTCAGCCATTGAAACCAACAAAATGCTTGGTCTTTCGTTTCAGGGACAGGGAATGTTGGATCTGGCTTTTGAAAAGTTCAGATTGTGCCCGCTGGACGAACCGCTTATGGACCTCTTGTACAACCTGGCACTTGATTTCGAAAGGAAAAGGCAATATAACAAAGCAGTGGCCGTGTATGAACACATAGCCGCCAAAAACCAAAAGTACAAGGATATAGCAACGAAGATAGAATTGCTGAAAAAAGCAGCGGACCTGTCTCTTATACACATCTCCGAGCCCACGAGACCTCTCTACATCTCGTATGCCGTCTTCTGCTTGAAAAA
>CALEIX010000008.1 GCA_937898825.1 uncultured Elusimicrobia bacterium
TTCAAGCAGAAGACGGCATACGAGATGTAGAGAGGTCTCGTGGGCTCGGAGATGTGTATAAGAGACAGATATTTGCAGGATTAACAACTATTCCCTTAAGGACTTTTATCTGGACAACAGCGGTGGGTATTTTTCCCGGTACGGTCGTCTATGCCTTTGCCGGCGAACGGCTCAACACAATCAAATCATTAAATGATATTTTTTCAATGCTTGAGGAGATGGTAAACAAAATTAAAGCGGCTATGGATGCCAGGAAAGATCCCGATTTTCTAATCATTGCCCGAACGGATGCTATTGCTACTCACGGCTTCGAAGAGGCCATTGAACGGGGAAAAATTTATGCTGAGGCGGGGGCAGATATATTATTTATTGAAGCACCCAGGACAAAAAATCAAATGAAAAAAATTGACATATTGATAATAGGAGCGGGGCTTAGCGGGCTTTCGGCAGCTTATGTTTTTGAAAAACGCCGCGCCCGTTATTTACTTGCCGAAAAACGGCAAAAAGCGGGGGGGCTTGCCTCCTCCATCTGTAAGAATGGTTTTGTTTTTGACTACTCGGGTCATTTGCTTCATTTTCACAAACCTCAAACAAAAAAACTTGTTCTTTCCCTCCTGCGGGGAAACTATTCATTGATAAAAAGAAGAGCTGCTGTTTCTAGCTCCGGAATTCTGGTGCCGTTTCCCTTTCAGGCGAATCTTTATAAACTTCCACATAACGAGAGAAAAGAATGCGTTTTGGAATTTTTGAAAGCGCAGAAAAGACAAATAAACCGGCCCGATTTCCGCCCAAAGTATTTCAGAGATTGGTCGCTATGGTTTTATGGGAGAGGCATATCCAAGTATTTCATGCTTCCCTATAATTTCAAACTCTGGCAGTATCCTTTGGAGAAACTGAATATAGAATGGTGTTCAGCCTTCGTGCCACAATTGCGGGTTGAAGACGTGATAAGGGGAGCTTATTTTCAAGGTAAGAGAAGCTTGGGATACAATGCTTCTTTTTATTATCCAAAAAGAGGGGGTATTCAGGCTCTGAGCGAAGCGTTTTTAGAACGGATAAAACCCCCTTCCTTCAATTTGGAAATAATAGCCGTAGATGTAAGAAACAAAACGGCGTTCCTCAAGGAGGGGCACAGGATAAAGTACAAATATCTGATAAACACTGCTCCGCTGAACAGGTTTGTGGCAATGATTAAAAATGCTCCGCCGAATATTTATGGGAGTGCCAGGAAACTTCGTGCCAATATTGTTTATGTTCTGAATATAGGCATCAAGAAAGTTTCGGCCCCGCTGCATTGGATATACTTTCCAGAGAAAAAGTTTGCTTTTTACAGGGCCGGCATATCCTCAAACTTTTCAAAGTATACTACTCCAAAAGGCAATTCCGCTATGTACATAGAAGTTGCTTCGAATAAACCGGTTGATATAGAAAAAACCGAAAAAGAAATAATGCGCAGTTTGAAATCTCTTTCCTTCATACGTTCCAAAGAAGATGTCGTTGAAAAATTGTGGCTTAAAATAAACCCGGCATATGTTATATACAATGACGACAGGGAAAAATCTTTGAAGGAAATATTGTCGTATCTTTTGAGAAACAATATTTATTCCATTGGCAGATACGGAGCATGGAAATATTCCTTTATGGAAGAGGACATTTCCACGGGAATAAAAACGGCGGAACAAATCATCACTGAAATATGAAGATAAGCCGCGCTTTATCCTATAGTGCTATCCCCGTGTTTATCATCGCCTTTTTTAACGCGCTCCTGTGCTCATTGCTTAATTCCGTCAGAGGCAATCGCAAAGAGGGTTCGCAAAAGCCCATTAAATGAGTGGCGTATTTTACGGGTATCGGGTTTGTTTCAATAAAAAGAGCCTTGATAAGCGGAAAAAGTTCTTTGTGAATTTCAAGAGCCTCTTTATGCTTGCCTTCGGCAAAAAGTTTGCACATGCAAGAAGTTTGCCCGGGCAGTATGTTTGAAACTACGGATATGCTTCCTTTCGCTCCCACGCTCATCATAGGGAGCGTTAGCGAATCGTCTCCGCTCATTACTGAAAAGTTTTCGTCCATAATGCGCACTATTTCGCTTACCTGATCTAAATTTCCCGAGGCTTCTTTCACTCCTATTACCCCGGGACATTTTTCTCTTATCTTTTTTAGCGTTGAAGGCAGCATATTAATTCCCGTTCTTCCGGGTATGTTGTAAACGATAATGGGAATATCCGTGTTTTCGCATATCCTTGAAAAGTGCTCAATCATCCCCTGTTGAGTCGGTTTATTGTAATAGGGTACTATGACAAGGATTCCGTTTATTTTAAATTGTGAGAGTTCCCTTATCATGTCCACAGACTTTTCGGTGGAATTTGTCCCGCTTCCGCATATTACCGGAACCCGTTCTCTGACCGTTTCTGTGCATATTTTTATGAGATTGAAATATTCGTTTTGCGAAAGCGAGGACGCTTCTCCCGTTGACCCCGCCACGAGCAGGCCGTCTATGCCTTCTTTAATTTGAAAATCAATGAGTTTTCTAAAAGCGTCTTCATCTATTTTTCCGTTTCTGAACGGGGTAATCAAGGCAGTGTAACAACCCTTCAATTTTTCCATTTTTTCCTCCCTTTCTCTTAAATTTTAATTTCACCTTCAAAAATCAGACAGGCAGGTCCTGAAATCTCTATGTCGCTTGCCCCCTGCCCGGCAAACCTGAAATTCACCAGAAAATTCTCTCCATTTAAGGAAATACATTTTACCGGTGGTTTCAAATTCCATACTTTTGCGGCCACGAGAGCCGAAGCGGTTATGCCTGTTCCGCAAGATAGAGTTTCATTCTCCACTCCTCTTTCGTAAGTTCTAACGTGCAAAACTCTTTTTTTCAGTTCTATAAAATCCGCGTTTGTGCCTTCTTTCCCAAAGCACGAATTATATCTGACTTTTCTTCCAAGCGTTCGCACATCAAGAGACCTGAGATTTTCGACCGGAATAACAGCATGCGGAACCCCGGTGTCTACGAAATGAATTTTTTTTCCTGAAATTTCCGAAAAATTTAAAAATAGATCCTTAACCGATGGCATTTGTGCTTTAACCTTGTTTTTTCCCTTGATTTCGACGCTCAGGTTCCCTTTTATAGTGTTTATTTGAAAAGCTTTTCTGCGAGTTTTTTCTTTTCCAGCCCAGAGCGCGCAACACCTCAGAGCGTTTCCACAAAAAGCTTCGCTGCCGTCAGGATTAAAAAAGCACATGAAAATTTTTTCTCTGGTTTCCTTTCTAATCAGAATCAAGCCGTCAGCGCCAATAGAGGTTTTTCTCCGGCATAGAACTTGGGCAATATTTTTTCCTTTTAAATGCGGATATTTTCCGCTGTCGATAAGCACAAAATCGTTCCCGGCACTGGACATTTTGCAAAACTTAACTTTCATCGTTCCTGCAAGTTTAATCTTTCACTCAATCTTTTGAGCCACCCCTTCCCTTTTTTCTGAAGAAGTAAAAATGTTTGTTGTGCCTCCCTTTTTCTTCCAATTTTGTAACCGGACCAGATTTTAATGGTCATGGCCGCTTCACTGAAGGGATATTTCTCAAGGAAATTCCCCGCCTTTGCGTATGCTTTATAATACTTTTCGTTAAAGAAGTTCAGCAACATTTCATAAAGGAGGAGGTCTTTTTTGTGGGGAAATTGCTTTTCGCCCTTTTCAACTTCTTCAAGAGCTGAGCGAAAATCACCTTTATGAATATAGACTCTGGCAAGAGACACATATTTGTCGGGGGGGGGTATTCTGTTTGCCATGTTTAATGCTTTGCCATATTTACCGAGGTTTATCAAGCACTGAACATAGTTTTTAAGCAAATCTCTATCTTTGTATCCGTTTAATTCGGCCGCCTGAGACAGGCGTTTTTCCGCCTTTTTGTAAAAACCAAGATTCAAATAGCACAGAGCTAGTTTCATGGTTATTTCCCATCCGCAAGTGTATTCTTGAATTAAACGCAGATAAATTTCGGAGGATTTTTTAAAAAAGCCGGCATCAAAATACATGTCTGCCAATTTTTTATGAAATTCCTTTTCGTGCGGATAAAGCGCAGCGGCGATTTTATAAACGCTGAGCGCCTTGTCTGAGTAACCCATTTTTTCATAGCATCTGCCTAAATAAAGATACGCCTTCTTTCTGAACTCCGAAGGAGGTTTTAAGTTGAAGTAGTTGTTTACGTTAGATTTTACTTTTTCACATTCGGATGAGGCGAAGTTTTTTTCTATTTCTGCAATTTTGCTTTTGTAGAGGGCTTGCTTTCGCGAAGAATAAAACAAAGGAAAAGCGGCGGAAAAAGAGGGAAGAAGCAAAAACGCGAGAAAGATGCCGTGTCTTTTTTTCATCAAAAAAATCTCCAGACGAAAGGCAAAGAGTCAGCAATATATTTTCTCTTCGCTTTTTTTATGTTTTTTTTGGCTTCAATCAATCCCTTATTTCCAGCCTCGTAGCATTTATTAAAGTCCGCTACTTTGATATCTTTCACATCCGGCTTGATTATAAAATCCGAGCGCGCTGCGGACTTCTGGGCCAGTATTTTTCCTCTTATGTCTATCACTTGAAGGAGGGAAGAGAAAACATTTCTTGGAAGAACATTGTTATCGCTTTCCACCCAGCTTGAAAGAATCCACTTTGCTCCGAGATGTCTGGCGGCGTCCACAGGCAAAAAATCCACAACTCCCCCGTCCACCAAATATCTGTGCCTGTATTTAATAGGCTCGAACATTCCCGGAAGATTTACGCTTGCCCTTACAGCAAGAGAGAGCGCGCCCCGGGTAAATATTATTTTTTCACCTGTGCAAAAATCCATGGATACGCACGCAAAAGGGATTTTGAGTTCCGAGAATTTTTTTCCGCCCAAGTTATCATTGACGAAAGCGGTAATATATTTTGGCGAAATAAGCTTATTTTTTATTAAGAGTTCCAGAAAAGAAAAACCCTTGAAATCTTTGGAGACATTTTTTGTATCTGCTTCCGATGCAAATTTCCAGATTCTTTCCACGCCCATACCTGAGGCATAGAGCCCGCCTATTACTGCTCCCATGGATGTCCCGCTTATCATGTCTATTGGGAAATGGTTTTTTTCAAGTATGTCCAGAACACCTGTATGGGCAAATCCTCGTGCTCCTCCGCCGGAAAGGACTATGCCCACAGAAAGTCTTTTGTCAGCCGGCATACTGACGATTTTTGCCCACAAAACCTCTTCAAATATATCCTCCTCATTGCTTGTTTCGTTAATGGAGGCGCAATGCGAGAGTGAAATGCCGCATAAAAGGAAAACGACGTGTAATGAAACGAATAAATTTTTCATTAATCACCCAAATCTTTTCCCTGCGCCAGTTCAAGTTTCAATCCGGCGATTACTTTGTGGTAAGATGCTTCCAAATATTTTTTATTGGATTCATAAAGGATTTTAAGCAGGCGCAGGGTTTCCATTGAAAAAGATGTTTTGCGAACATATCTCAAGTAAGCGGATTTAATCGTGTTAAAATTTTTCTTCCGTCTTTCAAATTCTTTGCGCCAGTATTTGACTTCCTCATTGCCTTGAATGACTTCGAATCTTATTTCGTCCCGTAAGGCGCTTCTTTTAAGCTCTCCCTGTCTTTGTTTAGCTTTTTCCTGCCTCACTTTTGTCCAGAAATCCCATGACAGGGGGAATTGAATGGCAATGGATGCCAACCAATTGCTGTAGCTTGGAGATTGTCTGTTAAACATATCGTAACCAAGGATATCATAGCTCGCGCCCAAATAGATTTTTGGGTGTCTTTTAATCATCGCAAGATTTACAGCAATTTCGTCTATTTTTGCCTTGTAAATCTCACCTCTGAGCTCCGGCCGCATTTCCATAGCAGTGACAAGGCTTTTTTTGAGGTTAATTTCAAATTCAGGCAAATCAAGCGTGCCCTCCACTTTTATCGGGAAATTAGTTTCTGTTCCTAATTCTTTTTTGAATCTATTTAAGGCAAGTTTGTATTCTTTCTCATAAAGATTTCCGTCGCTTTCAATCTGGGAGGCAATAACGCCAGTTTCAATCCTTTCGATGGATTTTTTTCTTACGCGGGGGGAAATCCGCGTAAATTCAGCACTCCATTTTTTGTGTATTTCAAGCAGTTTTTCCCTGTAAAGGAGCGTATAAAATATTTTCTTTACCGAAAATATTGCCTTTCTCTTTACGGTTTCATATTTAACTTTTGCTTCCTTCTCGGCAGTTTTTGTTATTTTAAGAGTGCTCTTATTGCGTCCGCCGGTGTATACGGGTTGAAAAGCATATATTCTCAATGCGTAAAAGTTTTCGTCGATTGAAGAGTTGAGATATCTTCCTCCGAACTCCTGTGGCAGAACCATGGGATATTGCAGGTTGAACCTCGCCACCGCGCCGGAAAAAGATATCTGAGGAAAAGAGAGAAATCTTGCTTCCTTTATTCTCTGTTTGGCAATTAAAAGGTTCTGAAAAGCCGAGAGGAGCTCGGCGTTGTTTTTCAAAGCCAGGTCAACGCTTTTTTCAAGGTTAAAAACTTCAATGGGCTTGCTGTTGCCTGCGAATATTCCGTGCGGCAAAGCAATGAACAGCAGTGTTAGCAAAAAAGTTTTCATTGGATTTTCAGAGAATTGAAAGTCTTGTCCAGATTTTGGCATACCTGGAGAATTTCTTTTTTTGTTTCGGCGTCCGTTATTTTTTCAGATAATTTTTTGAGACTTTCAGATGCCCCCCTTACGATAGTCCTGTCGCTGATGACAGTCTTTTGAATCGAGGCGGCCATGCGGTTAAAACTATCCTGCAGGTCCCCTAAGTGGTCTCCCTTTCTTAGAGTGACTCTGTGGGTTAGATCTCCGTTCCCGACTATTGTGGCGCTCTTTTCAAATTTGTATATCGGACCCGCCATTCTATGGGAAACAACAGCCGAGACAATAATCACGATGATTAGATAAATAACTATTTTTATGCCGAAAAGCGGAATCATCGTCTTCATATCTGCCAGAAGAGGCTGAAGCATTGGATGTTCATTGACAAATTTGGAAAGCGTCCAAATAATGTCCAGACTTACTATCAGAAAAGCGATAAGAACGCTGGCTATGATAAGTATCATATACTTATACTGCAACCCCTTTTTTATCAATATGGTTTTCCTCTGAAACTTCTTGTTGGATAGTTTTTTTTTGTTTTGCGTCATATACGCTCCTTTGTTTTCTAAAAATCTCATGAACAACGAATAAGACAGCGTTTCAAGAAACCAGAAATTGCGTTTGTTCAACTAATCAAACAATATGTCCATTATCTCAAACCATTTTTTATCTATAACTTTCAGCTTGCCTGTGGATTTGCTCAGCGGAACAGCTTTTATTTCATTGCCTTTAAGAGCCGCCATCATCCCGAATTTTTTCTCTTTCACCAATTCAACGGCTTTAATTCCCACCCGAAGCCCCAATATTCTGTCAAACAATGTGGGGGCTCCTCCTCTTTGCATGTGTCCTATGACCGAGTGTCTGGTCTCTATTTTTGTTTCTTTCTGGATTATGGAGGCAAGTTTTTCTCCCATTCCCCTTTCCTTTAATATTATATGTCCAAACTCGTCTTTTTGTTGAGGTTCTAAATCGCCGCTTATGCCCTCCAGTTCCGCCGCTTCGCTGGTTACGACCAGGGCGAATTTTTTTCGTGCGTACGCCTTTTTCACCTTTTCCACCATTTCCTTGACACGCACCTTTTTTTCAGGGATGCAGACATAATCGGCAGCGCTTGCTATGGCGGTGAAAAGTGCTACCCAGCCTGCATGTCTTCCCATTACCTCAAGAACCATTACTCTTCTATGACTTCTTCCGGTGTCTATAAGGCTGTGGGCGGCTTTCATAGCGCGGGTTACGGACGTGTCAAAACCGAATGTGTAATCCGTGGCGCTTAAGTCATTGTCCATAGTCTTGGGCACGCCGACAACCGGGAATTTGAAATCGGCATGGAGACGCGATGCCACACCCAGCGTATCCTCTCCGCCCATTGCTATAAGAGCAAAGAGGCGAAGTTTTTTAAAATTTGAGAGGCATCTTTTCACCATTCCTTCCTTTTTATACGGATTTGTTCTTGAAGTTCCAAGGTATGTTCCGCCCTCCGTAACTAAATATTCAGTTGTTTTTTTGGTTAGTTTGACAGTCTTGCCCTCAACAAGCCCCTTCCAGCCTTCGTTAAGGCCAACACATTCGAATCCAAGTTTCTCGGCGGTCCAGACGCAGCCTTTTATCGCTGGATTAAGGCCCGGACAGTCTCCTCCCCCGGTTAAAATTCCTATTTTCTTCGCCATGCTTTCCTCCTTAATGTTCTCCGCGCTTCTACCGTTTCTTAATCTCTTAATTTCTATTTTCTTAATATCTTTTCTGCGCCCTTTACGCTATTTATCGATTACCGTTCACTGTTTACCGTTTACTATTTTTCCGCATCCTTCGCGTTTTTAAAAGCTTGTATTATATCTCAATTGAACAATTCTTTCCGTCTTTCTTTTCGCTCGGTTTGGAAAGGTGCTGCTTCTGCCAAGATCTCTTAAGGCAAGGTCCAGATGGAAATAGGGGGTAATGTAAAAACGCGTGCCCACATTGAATCTTGACGGGTCGTCCTTATGAAAAAAGTTATCGTATTCTGCAATGACAGATACTTTGTCTTCCAAAACATAATTGGCCGCCAGGAAACCGAACACATAATTGTCGTCAAAATCCGGAACATTTAATCCTCCGTGAAAGAAAAGATTGGGAGCAAGAACTTCTTTTGAAGCCGCCACATAGAGTCCGTGTCCTTTTTCCATGTATTCTTCTGTGGCAGAATCATAGAAATATCCCTGCCCGTCGAAGCCAAGCGCTAACGACGGCAGATAATAGCCTCCGTCGAAAAATCTGAATTTAACCTGTATTTCAGGGCGGCGCATTTTTATCGGGGAATTGGAACCTATGAGTTTTTCCACTATCATGGATGCGCCGAGATTTAGTCTTTCCATAACTCCAAAATTAAGAGCACCCATAACCCCGCCGCCGGAAAAGAATCTCGTCGTAAAAAGGAAGCCGTAATAATCAAGTATTCCTGAGGTTGGAACGTCCATCAACGCCGTATCCGGAGATATCACTGTATTGTCAGTATCTTTTGAACGGGCGAACTGAAACGGCGTCAAAAGAAAAATGGAGAAAATCATAATTGCCATTACATTCTTTTTATTCATATCATTCTCCTTTATTGACGAGAGCCTCTACTTTTTGCCCGAGTTCTTCTATGCTGAAGGGCTTTTGAATTACGTCGCTTGCTCCGCTGAGCATTCCGATGCCTTTTTCGCTGGAGACGTCCCTGCTCGTCAAAATGATTATTTTGCTGTTGGCTTTTTTGGAAGAAATCTCGTAAGATACATGATAACCATCTATGTATGGCATCATCACATCCAGCAAAATCACGTCAAAATCCTCACTTAGAGCTTTTGTCAGGGCATCTTTGCCATTGTCAACAACAGATACATTATAACCTTGTCCCGAAAAATAAGCTTCTAAAAGTTCGGATATATCCGGGTCATCGTCTGCAATCAGTATCCGCTTTCCACCAGCCATGTTTTTTCTCCCAAAACCTTCTCTATTTCCTCAAACAAAGTGCAGGAAAGTTTGACCCTTTCTTCGGTTTCAGCGACATATTCTCTGCCATCTTTGGTTTTAATCCGCAGATATACCGGTTTCATTCCTTTATTCGCTGAAAAAACATTCTTTAGTGCAACAAGGCGCTTTTCGTCAAAAAGGACTCCGTCATGAAAATAAACCACAAGATCTGCGCCCCATCTGTCAAAGGCGTCATTCAATTCTACAATTTCATCGGCGTAGATTTCAAAATCGGTTTTTCCATTATAGGTAGATTCGTTCAGAGAACCGCAGACAATAAGGACCCTGTTCGATTTAACCAGATGGTGATATTTTTTGTAGAGCTTGGGAAAAAGGCAAACTGAGATAGAACCTGTCAAATCCTCAAGTTCAAATTTGAGCATGTCGGAACCCTTTCTTGTTTTTATTCTTTTAACAAACGAAACGATACCTGCCTGCTTGACTTTTGCACCGGCTCCAATTTTGGCTCCCAGTGCTGCTATCTTGTGTTTGGAAATCATTGCAAGATGCCTTTTGAATTTTGTGAGCGGATGACCTGAAATATACATTCCCAGCACTTCTTTTTCATATTTCAGCATGTCATGCTCGCTGAGTTGCCCTATCTTGCCGTTCTCGGAATCTATCAGCGATTCTATAGAATCACAACTGAACAGCGCTTGCTGCGCTGGGTTTTCCTTGTTACGCCGGCATGAATTTAGAGATTTGTCAAGATTGGCGAGTATTTTGGCGCGAAAAAGTTCCTTCTTCTCATTTTTCATAAAGCAATCGAGCGCTCCCGCCTTGGCGAGCGATTCCACGACTTTTTTATTCAGCCGGGAAGACTCATCCATTCTCAGGAGAAAATCGTCGAAAGAAGAAAAAAGTCCATTTCTTTCTCTCTCCGCTATAATTTCCTCTCCTACAGTATCTCCCACGTTTTTGACGGCATTGAGTGCGAATCTTATCGCAGGATTTTTTCCTTCCCCTTCCCTGCAGAAATAGTTGAAGGAAAAATTCACGTCCGGCGGCAGCACCTTTATGCCCATGTTTTCAGCATCTTCTATGTAGGTGACTATTTTGTTTTCTCTGTCTTCCACATCCACCGCGTTTTTCCCTATTTCGCTGGTCAGAAGACTGGACATAAATTCGAGGGGATAGTTAGCTTTCAGATAAGCGGTCTGGTATGAGACAAGAGCATAGGCGGTGGAATGGGATTTGTTAAAGCCGTATCCTGCGAACTTCACGATATCCTCAAATATTTTTTCCGCCAGTTTCGGCGATATTTGCCGTTCTCTGGCGCCTTTTATGAACTTTTCCTTGTAACTTTCCATTACCTCTTCATTTTTTTTGCTCATTGCTTTGCGCAGATAATCGGCGTCTCCCGGTGAAAAGCCGCCCATGTTTTTGGCTATAGCCATTACCTGTTCCTGATACACTATAGTTCCGTATGTTTCCTTGAGTATAGGTTCCAGTATTTCATGTTCGTAATTCACCTTTTTCTTTCCATTTTTTCTTGCTACAAATTCATCAACCATCCCGCTTTTAAGCGGGCCCGGTCGATACAAAGCCAGAAGCGCGGAAATGTCGCTGAAAGTCTGCGGCCTGAGGGCTTTAAGCAATTCCCGCATTCCTTCGCTTTCAAGCTGAAACACGCCTACACTTTTTCCCTGAGCGAGCAGGCGGTATGTCTTTTTATCGTCCAGAGGCACCTTTTCTATGTCAAAATCCTTGTTCTTTTCCCTGATGAATCTCACAGCGCCGCTTATAACATCCAGAGTTCTGAGGCCCAAAAAATCCACCTTGAGAAGTCCCAACCTTGTGAGCATGTTTCCATCGTACTGGGTTGTTACGATGTTTCCCCTGTTCTGGTTGCTGAGCGGAGTATAATTGACTACCGGTTCGTTGGTGATAACGACGCCGGCCGCGTGGACGCTTGTATGCCTTTTTAATCCCTCTATCTTTCTGGCTATTTCAAAGAGTTTTTTAGTTTCGGAGCTTGATTGGGCTAATTTTCTTATATCCGGTTCCTCTTCAAGTATGGCGCGCAAACTTTTTTCTTTTCTTGGGAATTTTTTTGTTATTTCATTTACTTCAGAAGCCGACATTCCCATAACCCTGCCAACGTCT
Organism: uncultured Elusimicrobia bacterium; assembly: GCA_937898825.1. GTDB lineage: Bacteria > Elusimicrobiota > Elusimicrobia > Elusimicrobiales > UBA9959 > CALEIX01. Next base: position 11,733 of record CALEIX010000008.1, read on the forward strand.
TTTATCGCGCTTTTCGCCTTTATTGTTCCGTAGGTTATGATGCTTGCCACGTTCTGTTCCCCGTATTTTTTCCTTACGTAATCGATAACCCTGTCTCTTCCGCTGACCTCGAAGTCTATATCCAGGTCAGGCATTGTTTTTCTGTCGGGATTCAGGAACCTCTCAAAGAGCAGACCGTTTTTTATCGGGTCTATACGCGTTATGTCGAGCGAGTAGGACACAAGGGACCCGGCACCGCTCCCCCTGCCGGGTCCGACCATGTAACCACTGCTGCGGGCGTATTTGATGAAATCCATGACTATAAGGAAATAGCTTGAAAACCCCATTCTTCTTATTATCGCCAATTCCTCTTCGAGTCTTTCCTCATACTCGCGAGGAACTTTTCCCATTTTCTGTTTAAGCCCTTTCAGGCACAAATCTTTCAGGTAGTTGTAATCGTGCTCGTATTCCGGCGGGTAGTCGAATTTAGGAAGATAAAACCTGTCAGTATCTATTTTGAGATTGCACTTTTCGGATATTTTTACGGTGTTTTCAATCGCTTCGGGAGTATGCGAAAATAATTTTGCCATTTCTTCGGCGCTTTTAAAGTACAGCTGATTAGTGGACATTTTAAGTCTGTCTGAGTCCGACATAAAAGAACGGGTGGCTATGCACATGTGCGCGTCGTGCGCTTCATAATCGGTGGGCGAAGGATAATGACAATCATTGGTAGCCACCACCCCTGTTCCCGTTTTCTTTGCCAGCTTGAGCATATTCTTCAATACCACTTTTTCTTCTTCCATGCCATGATCCATAAGCTCAAGGTAAAAATTTTCTTTACCGAAGACATCGCTGAAAAATCCGGTCAGGCTCTCCGCTTTTTTTAAATCGTTATTGAGACATGCTCTGGATATTTCTGATTTCAAACAGCCCGAAAGCACTATCAACCCCCTGGAGAATTTTTCAAGAACACTTAAATCCGTGCGCGGGTCGTAGTAGAAACCCTTCAAAAAGGAATCCGAAACTATTTTCATCAGGTTTTTATAGCCCTCATAATCTTTGACAAGCAGGGTCAGGTGTCCATTCTCGTTTCGCGGGTTTTTTTCCTCCCTCTTCCCCCTGGCCACATAAACCTCGCAGCCGATAATCGGTTTTATTCCGGCTTGCATTGCCGTGAAATAAAATTCCATTGCTCCGTACATATTTCCGTGGTCCGTGATGGCGAGAGCATTTGTTCCTTTTAAGGCGATTTCTCTGAGAAAAGGCGAAGGATGTCCGGAGCCGTCGGTGATTTTAAGCATTCCATCCAAAAGCGAATATTCGGAATGATTGTGAAGATGAACGAATTTTGGAGTTTCCATTACACAAATTATATATAATTACCTTATGCCAAAAATAGTTCTCAAGGAGAAAACTCTTAAATCAAAAATAATCTTTTCCGGAAAGGCAGTCAGTTTTAGGATTGACACCGTAGAATTGCCCAATGGCAAAAGAGTCCCTCGTGAGTATATGGACCATCCGGGAGCGGTGGCAATCCTTCCGGTCCTGAAAAACGGGAATATTGTGCTTGTCAAACAGTACCGGCATCCTGTTGGGAAAATAACATACGAAGTGCCGGCTGGAAAGCTCCACGGCAAAGAAGACAGTTTTTTAAAAAGGGGCAAGGCGGAACTTAAAGAAGAGACTGGATATACGGCAAAAAATTTTGAATTTCTCGTTTCTTTCTGGCCCACTCCCGCTTTTTCCAATGAAACTCTGAAAATATATTTAGCAAAGAATCTCAGAAACGGAAGGGCTAAACCCGACGAAGATGAATTTTTAAACGTGGTTGAGGTTCCCCGGAAGGAAGTTGTCAAGATGATTCGCTCCGGCAGAATAAAAGATTCAAAAAC
>CALEIX010000009.1 GCA_937898825.1 uncultured Elusimicrobia bacterium
GGCGACCACCGAGATCTACACCGTCTAATTCGTCGGCAGCGTCAGATGTGTATAAGAGACAGCCTTGGGTGGGAAGTGGGCAGGTTTGACATTTATGGGGGGATTCTAAACGGAAGCGGGGGTATTGGCGTGAAATGCAAACCGTTGCCATCCTGGGACAAGTTATCCCTTCTTTTTGAGGCCTCCGAATTTTCAAGAAGAAGATATATAAAAGGAAGACTGTTTAACACCCCCAAATATGACGCGGGGGTAAAGTTTGATATTAACAAGCGCGCTTCGGCGGGTTTGAGGGTAAATGATTTGAGTGAAACCAAAAGACTGAATTACACCGCGAGTCTCATCTTTGAAGATAAAGATATAGCCTATCTTTTCGGCTTGATAGGGTTTGCCTCTGCGGGCACAAAAGCGCGCAGTTCTTCCAATTAACTATGACTAAATTCAAAAGAGTTTACATCTGCCAGAAATGCGGTCATACCGAAAGCAAGTGGACCGGTCAATGTTCTTCTTGCGGGGCATGGAATTCAATGACGGAGGACGCCCAGCTTATTTCGAGACCGGTCAAGAGGCGGGCAATGACAGAGTTTTCCGGCGAAATAATTAGTCTTGACCGGGCTGAAACTTTAAACGAGCCGCGCATCGCTACGGGAATTGGCGAATTTGACCGGGTTCTCGGCGGGGGATTGACAAAAGGACAAACGATTCTCCTGGCGGGTCCCCCGGGGGTGGGAAAGTCAACCCTGATGCTACTCGTGGCAAATTCATTTTCATCTCTGTCTTCTTTGAAGGTTCTTTACATTTCCGGAGAAGAGTCTCCGCAGCAGATTGCCGGTAGGGCTGAAAGACTTTTGGCAAAGTCAGGCAGAATCTATCTGCTTTCGGAAACGAACATGGAAAAAATTCTAAAGAGCATCAAAAAGGCAAAGCCTGCGCTTATTATATTGGACTCAATTCAGACGGTTTATCATCCGGAAATTCCTTCTTCTTCCGGGAGCCTTGTACAGATTAGGGAATGCGCCGGGGAAATAATAAGGATGGCGAAAAAGGAAAATATCAGTTTGTTTATGCTCGGCCATGTGACAAAGGACGGGATGCTGGCTGGCCCGAAAATGCTGGAACATATGGTGGACACGGTGTTTTATCTGGACATGGAAAGAAACAATTTTTACCGAATCTTGCGTTCCTTCAAGAATAGATTCGGACCTACGGACGAAATCGGGATTTTTGAGATGAAGGAAAGGGGGCTTTTTCCAGCGGGCGATTTTTCCCTGCCCAGATCTGAGCAAAAATCGGAAGCGGGAAAGGCGTTATCCATGGCGCTCGAGGGTTCAAGGTGTATGCCTGTTGAAATTCAGGCGCTTGTTTCAAGAACATACTATCCCTATCCGAGAAGAACCGTAGCGGGAATGGATTTGACTAGAGCGCAGGTACTGGTAGCGGCGATAGAGAAAAAACTCAATATTCCTTTTGACGCCAGGGACATTTTTATAAGTCTGCAAGGAGGAATAAAAATACGTGATACGGCTGTTGATCTCGCTCTGTGTGCTGCGATAATAAGTTCGGCCAAAAATATTTATCTCCCATCAAGCTGGATTTTTTTCGGTGAGGTGGGCATACTTGCGCAAATCTCCTCAGTGCCTTTTGTGGACAAAAGGATAATGGAAGCGGAAAGGCTGGGCTTTGATAAAATATTTATGCCAAAATCCGCCGGCTCGGTAAAAAGCGGCAAAACGGTCGAAATTGAAAATCTTGTTGAATTAATGGAATATATGCGAAAACAGCAAAGAATTTGAGGAGAAAAAAATGATAATGTGGATATTTAGAGTGGTGGCTCTTGTGGGAACGCCTATCTTAACATACTTTCAGGTTTCAAACGATATAAAAGGGATTGCCTTTGGTTTTTTTATAGGTCTTGCCATTATCGGCATGGAATATCTTCTTGAAAGTGTGGACCTCCTGAGCATAATAGTCGCCATTGTAGGAGGCGCCATAGGAATTATAGTGGCAAAATTGACCGATTATACAGTCGTTCAGATAGACAACGACTCTTTAACCACCTTCTGGTTTAAGTACAATATAATTTTCCGCTACGCCCTGGCGCTCCTCGGTATGATACTCGCCGTGAAGAAACTTCCGGAGGCAGACGAACTGGACAAAAACATACTCACCCTGGGCAAAAGGTACGGAAAAAACATAAAAATTCTGGATCTTTCCTCCATCGTTGATGGTAGAATCTTGGACATATGCGAAACAAGGTTTATTTCCGGTTCTGTAATAACCCCGCGCTTTGTGGTTCAGCGGCTGCATGAATTATCTGAATCGTCGGACCCTATACTTAAAGCCAAGGGAAGAAGAGGGCTGGATATTCTCGCCAGACTTCAGGAATCAAAAGAAATATCTTTTAAAGTGGTGGACAAAGATATAAGGAATGTGGACGACATATCAATAAAAATAATCAAGGTGGCTCAGGAATTGGGCTCATCAGTGATAACTTCCGATTTTGATTTGAATAAATTGGGGGCACTTGAAAATGTCCCGGTTTTGAATATAAACGACCTTTCCTCCGCTTTGAAGCCGGTGGTTCTTCCAGGAGAGGATATGTCCATATTTATTATGAAAGAAGGCAAGGAGAAAAGTCAGGGGGTAGGTTATCTTGACGATGGAACAATGGTGGTGATTGAGGACGGAAAACAGTTTATAGGCAGAAAAATAGAGGTTGCGGTCCAGTCCATACTACAAACATCTCAGGGTAGAATTATATTTACAAAAATTAAAAACAGCCATCAGCGCTGAAAAACGTGCGCCCATATGTCCATTCTTCCGGAAAAGAACGCGTTAAACCCTCGTGATGAAATATTTGTGTCCGCCATTGTACTGGCGGGAGGGAAAGGGAAAAGAATGGGTCGGGAAAAGCAGTTTATCCCGCTCAATTCGAAGCCCATGGTTCTTTGGTCGGTTGAAAAATTTCTTCCTCTGGTCGACGAACTGATTTTAGTATTAAACAAAGAAAACATCCAAAAAGGCGTTCGCCTGCTTTCAAAAGTAAAAAAAGTGAAATTTGCAAGTGCCGGCACCACGCGCATAAAGTCGCTTGAAAGCGGATATAGACAACTCTCGCCTGATTCGCGTGTGGTGGCGGTGCATGACGGCGGGCGCCCGCTTGTTTCGCGAAACCTTATTTCCTCCTGCCTCAATGCTGCGCTTGACTACGGAGCGGCAGTGCCCGCGGTAAAGATAAAGGATACGGTGAAAAAAATTGATGGAGATTTCGTAATGGAAACGCTGGACAGAGATTCATTTGTGGCGGCACAAACCCCGCAGTGTTACAGAAGAGAAATATTTGATAAAATTTTTTCAAAGCGCCTGGACGCTGATTATTCGGATGAGTCCCAGATCCTTGAAAAAGCCGGAGTAAAAATCAGGATTGTTTGTTCCGATTACAAAAATATAAAAATCACAACAAGAGAGGACATCATAATGGCAGAAGCATTTATGAACAAAAAACGGAAGAAGAAAAAGAAGAAAATGCGGTTTGGCTTCGGCTATGATATACATCGTCTTATAGAGGGAAGACCCTTTATTATAGCGGGCGAGAAAATAAAGTATAAAAAAGGCATGCTTGGTCACTCCGATGGAGATGTGGTAATTCATGCGATTTGCGATGCCTTGCTCGGTTCGATAGCTGCTGGAGAAATAGGCGTTTATTTCCCCCCTACCGATTTAACCATAATGGGAATTTCGAGCCGCGTTATCGCGGAAAAAGTCCTTGAAATATTCAAAACCAGGGGGGCGAAAATTATTCAGATAGATGCTACCATCGTGGCTGAAAATCCAAAAATCAAGCCTCATTACACTCAAATGAGAAAAAACATAGCAGAAATCTTTCAACTGGATATTGGAGATGTGAGCATAAAAGCGAAAAGCCGGGAAGGATTGGGAGATATCGGTCAGGGGGAAGCTGTGTCCTGTTACGCGGTGTGCAGCGTGGAAGCCTGATGCGCAAAGTGGCGTCACTCGTTCTTATCTTTTTTTTAGCCGCCTGTTTCTGGAATAAAAAAAATTCTTCAAAAAATGATATAAAGACGATAATGAGTCAAAAATTTCTGCTCGGGCGTCCTCTTGATTACGGCAGAGTGCAGTCTTTTACAGCAAACATAGAAAAGGCCTACCTGAAAACTGCTGAAGAATACAGTGTGGAAGGGGAAAAAGAGAGTTTTGTGTATCAAATAGAACCCCGCGGTGTGGTCAATGCCTTTTCAGAAGTGGAAATCAAGTGCATGGTGCATAACGCCATGTCAAAATCGGCAGCCAGAAGGATTTGTCAGAGCTTTTTTCTCAATTTAGGAAATTTTCTGTCCGGGAAGAATTAGAACTTCTCGGTTGGGTGAAAGAAAGTCGCATGATACTTTATAATACATTGACCAAAAAAAAAGAAGAATTGAAAACAATAGTTCCAGAATCCGCCGGAATCTACACTTGCGGTCCCACGGTGTATAATTATGCTCATATAGGAAATATGCGCACCTACATATTTGAAGATACGTTGAAACGAGTCCTCCTTTTTTTGGGGTTCAGAGTTACACACGTAATGAATGTGACTGATGTCGGCCATTTAGTTTCAGATTCCGATGAGGGTGAAGATAAGATGGAGGTAGGAGCCGCCAGGGAAGGAAAAAGCGCCTGGGAAATAGCCCGTTTTTATACCGAGGCCTTCTTTCAGGATTTTTCTCAATTAAATTGCCTTATGCCCGACATAGTGGCAAAAGCAACCGACCATATAGAAGATATGATAATCCTTATAAAAAAAATAGAGGAGAAGGGGCTTGCCTACAGAACGAGCGACGGGATATATTTTGACACCTCAAAATTTCCCAATTACGGTATCCTTGCAGGTAAATCTTATTTTGAAGGGATAAGAGCCGGAGCGAGAATAGAGTGCAGCAAGGAGAAAAAAAATCCGACCGATTTTGCTTTGTGGAAGTTTTCCCCCGCACATAAGAAAAGACAAATGGAATGGAATTCCCCGTGGGGCAAAGGTTTTCCGGGCTGGCATATAGAATGCTCCGCGATGAGCATGAAATACCTGGGTGAAAATTTTGACATACATTGTGGAGGGGTGGATCACATTCCGGTTCATCATACAAACGAAATAGCGCAAGCAGAAGCTGCAACCGGAAAAAAATTTGTGAATTACTGGTTGCATGGAGAGTTTCTCGTGATGCCAAAGAGCGAAAAGATGGCTAAATCCGCTGACAATTTTATAACCGTTTCCAGATTAAAGGAAAAAGGACTTCATCCACTTGCCTACAGATTTTTTTGTCACAGCGCGCATTACCGGAAGCAGTTGGAATTTTCATGGGAAGCGCTCGAATCGGCTCAAAAATCGCTGGACCATCTTAAAGATATCGTATTAAATCTCAGAAGGAATGGCGAAAGAACGGACATAAAAGACAACCGTTATTATTTGGCCATCAAAAACGCCATCGAAGATGATTTGAATATTCCCAAAGCTCTTTCGTCTTTATGGGAAGCGCTGAGGGATGAAAAAATGTTAGATGAAGAAAAATATTTTTTAGTCACCGAAGCCGACAGGGTTTTGGGGTTAAATTTAACAAAAGAAAACGAAATCGCAGAATTAAGTGGTGCATTGCGATACGATTTTATTGCTCGGGAAAAACAGGTGGACCGCCTCGGCTCTTATCGCGCAACGCGTGGTCTGATGGGTTGCTGGG
>CALEIX010000010.1 GCA_937898825.1 uncultured Elusimicrobia bacterium
GTCTCGTGGGCTCGGAGATGTGTATAAGAGACAGAAAGGCAGGATATAAGTTCTAAAATGGGCGTCGCCGTGTTTTCCCGCCTCGAGAAAATTCGACTGGAAAATCCTGCTTTTGCACAACGGACATTTGATTTCATAAGCGCTTTTTCCCATGATACCCCTACCAAATATCCTTAGACTTCTTTTATCCGCCCGCACTATTTTCAGATTTGAATCTGCAAGGAGAAAAAAGAAATTCAGATTTTGCTCTTCCGTCTTTTCATCAGGTTTCTGTTGCGGTTTTTCTTCTGTCATCGCAATTTTTTTATCATCATTATCAAATCTTCAGTTTTGTATGGCTTTGGAATAAACTGGTAATTTTTATCCGTTATTTTGGATATTTCCTCAGCCTTTTCTATGTATCCGCTTGTAAGAATTACCCGAAGTTCCGGTTTCTCCTTTTTAAGGGTTTGGCATATTTCAAAACCGTCTCCGTCCTTAAGAACTACATCGGAAAAAACAAGGTCAATTTTTCCCCCGCTTTCCCTGAATACCTTCATCGCCTCTTGCTCGCCATCGGCAGAAAGGATTTTGAAACCCGCTATTTCAAGTCCGCGCTTAAGCGAGTTCCTGAGATTTTCCTCGTCTTCGATAACCAGAATCGTCTTCACATTTTCTGAAAACCCTGTTTCAGGGAGTAAAGCCGGTTTTTCCTGTCCCGCATTTTCGACAGCGGCGGGTAAATATATTCTAAACTCGGAACCCTTTCCCGCGACGCTTTCAACAGATATCTGACCGCCAGCATTTTTGACTATGGCATAAACTATGGCAAGACCGAAACCCGAACCCTGTCCCTTACTCTTTGTGGTGAAAAAAGGCTCAAACAATCTGCTCCTGTGCTCCTCTTTGATTCCCATTCCATTGTCTCTCACTGAAAGCTTAAGCCATTTAGGCGAATAATTTCTCCTGAGTGGAACATTGGGCACCTTTCCGTCCGAAATTCCTTCCAAGTTCAGCTCTATTATTCCGTTCTTTCTCTGAACGCTTCTTATTGCGTCTTTAGCGTTCACCGCAAGATTAAGGATAATTCTCTTAAAATCGGAAGCGCTCACCTTTATTTTAGGAACGCTTTTTCTGCATTTGCATTTTAATTCTGCCCCGCCGGAAATGAAGCTCTCAAGCAAAATTTTCATTTCCTTCAAAGCTTTGTCCGGAGAAATAATCTCTTTTACTCCCGCTGACTTTTTACCGAAGAAAAGAAGCTGTTTGGTAAAATCGGAACCCTGCTTTACGGCTTTTCTCATATCAATGAGGTCTTTGTAGAGCTGAGTGTTTTTCTCGGCATACGTGAACATCACAGACAGATACCCCTCTATGGCACCAAGTATATTGTTGAAATCATGTGCTATCTGCCCTGTTATGTTTCCGAGAGTTTCCATCTTTGAAAGATGATATATTTGACTTTCCAACTCTTCAATTCTTGTAATGTCGCGCATAAAATTTATCAAAAGTTTCTTTTTTAACCTGTCATCATAAAAAAAGGCGGACTTTTGCTCCATATAAACCGTGTTTCCCTTATTATCCAAAATCCTCACATTAAACCTCTCGGGGATTTTTCCGCTTTCGAAAGATTCTTTAAAGGTCTTGCGTATCTTTTCCACATCGTCTTTATGGCATAAATTCGTCACTTTTTTCCCGGTAATTTGTTCAGGACTGTATCCATACCATTTTACCGCGTCGTTGACATAATAAATAACTCCCTTTTCATCCACCGAGTAAATTATGTCAAGAGAGGCATTTAATATGTTTTCATATTTCTGCTTCTGGTGATAAATTTTTTCTTCATAATCGCCTTTTCCAAAGACCGGTCTGCCTATGCAAAAAACCTCCATTCCTTCTCCGGTAGCCAAATAGTGGTTAGCCCACAACACATTTTTTCTCTTTCCGCCGCTTTTCAGCACTGGATTGGTATGCATGGCAAAATCCTTTCCTTTTTTTTCCTTGAAGGTTTGAAAAATTTTTTGTATTTCCGTTCTGTTTTCTGGAGGGATAAAATTTTCAATCCAGTTTTTACCCACGATGCTGTGCGGTTTTTTCCCTACAAACTCCGCCCCGAACTTATTTATCAATTTTATGTCCGCTTTTTTGTCCAGCACAAGAACTATAGCATTGATATTATCCAGATAATAGCGAATCCTGTCTTTTTTTCGACTTATTTTTCTTTTAATAAAATTTTTTTGGGCCGCGGCAGAATAAAAAACGGCAAAATTCAGAACAGCTTTCAACGCTTCTTTCGTATAGTTTGTTCTTTTGTTTGCCAGCATTATAAGAGATACTCCGTTATTTGATTTCAACGGACAGAAGAGAAGTCTCTTTATTTTTCTGTGCCTTTTGGGCAGATATGTTTTATACTTGCTTGTTTCAAAATTATTTATAACCATTGGTCTGTTCGCAAGCAAAAACATTCTTTTCATATGCTTCTTCTTTGAGCGCACCGGCTCCGCCGCGACTTTTCCGTCTTTTCTTTCAAGCCAATAAGCATTAAAATGTTTTTCGCCTTTAATATCCCCGTAGCCGATAAAACCCAGCTCGCTCCTGTATTCGCGCATTAAACTTTCAATCATTCTTTCAGAAAACTTTTCAAACGACAATTTCTCGTCCAGACAATAATCTTTGATTAAATCCAGTAATCCTCTTTTTTCCATGTGTTCGCCGAGACACTTGAAGTTGTGATTCTCTCTATATTATAATATAAAATTAATTATAGCAAGGACAGGCATATGGCTAAAATCTTGATAATTGATGACAATAAAATAGTAAAGGATGCCCTCAAAAAGATTCTCGCTGCCAGAGGGCATGAAATTGAGGTTGTTACAGACGGATTGAACGGTCTTCTCATGTTCAAAAATTACAAACCTGATTTGGTGATTTTGGACAGAAATATACCAACCTTAACCGGTTCTCAGGTATTACAGAAAATAAGGCAAATTGACCTTAAAACCCCCGTAATTATCCTTACGGGATATGATGAAGAAGAAGACAAAAAGAAATACCTGTCCATGGGAGCCACAAGTTTTCTTTCCAAAGCCGAAGGGCTTTCTCCCGTAGAGGAAGAAGTTAAACGAATTTTAAGCGAAGAAAAATAACGGCTCTCCGAAAACACACCGTTTCACAAATGGTAAAATATGATTATGTGCGCCCATAGCTCAATGGATAGAGTGTCAGCCTGCGGAGCTGAATATCCAGGTTCGATTCCTGGTGGGCGCGCCAACGGAGGAAACATGAACAGGAAGCAGGATAAAAAAGAAAGAGCTACCGGCAAATATATCTACGATAAAAAACTCGGCAGGGTGGTCAAAGTCAGCGATGAAATAACTGGTCTTAAAAAATCCTCAAACGACAATTCATGCTCTAATGGAAGTTGCGGCTGCTCAAGTTGTGGATTGTGAAAATTCCGCAAATTCCATGATTAAGAAATTTGAAAAACTGAAGCAAAAATACGCCGAAATCTCAAACATAAATTCAGCCATTTCTCTTCTTCAATGGGACCGGCGAACCTATATGCCGCCCATGGGCTCTGAAGCGAGAGCCGAGGCATTAAGCGCGCTCGAGTCCATAGCCCATGAAAAATTCACATCCTCTGAAATTGGGGATTTAATAAACGAATTGCATGATTGGGCCAATGATTTGAATTATGATTCTTTTGAAGCTTCGTTTTTAAGAGCTGCGAAAAGAAAATACGACAGAGAAGTGAAAATTCCTTCGGACTTTGTTCGGGAATCAGCGAGAGAAATTTCCCTCGCTACAGATTTATGGACAAAAGCCAAACAGGATTCGGATTTTTCACTCTTTGCCCCCCAATTGGAAAAAATCGTAAACCTAACCAGGCAAAAAGCCTCTTACCTTATCTACACAGAAACTCCCTACGACGCACTTTTAGACCTCTATGAACCCGGTATCAAAAAATCCGACCTTGAACCATTATTTTCCGAATTAAAAGAACAACTCATTTCTTTGACGGAAAAAATAAAAGCGGATGAAAACAAGATATCGAATGATATTCTGAAAAACGATTTTGGCGAAGAATCTCAAGTATTTTTTCTTGACCGTCTTGTTTGCGACCTCGGATATGACCCCCTGAAAGGCCGGCAAGACAGATCTGTCCATCCATTCACTATTTCAATGTCGCCGGCAGATGTGCGAATCACCACAAGAATCAATAAGAACTACCTCTCTACCGGTCTTTACGCTTCCCTTCATGAATGCGGGCACGCCCTTTATGACCAGGGCATCAGGTCCGAGTTTGAAAGAACTCCCCTCGCTGAAGGAGCGTCATACGCAATCCACGAATCGCAATCAAGATTCTGGGAAAATATAGTCGGAAGAAGTCTCCCGTTTTCAAAATGGATTCTGCCCCGTCTGAAGGAAATTTTTCCTTCTCAATTTGAAAACACAACACCGGAGGATTTTTATAAAGCAGTTAACAAAGCCGGGCCGTCCCTGATAAGAGTGGAAGCAGACGAGGTTACTTACAATTTGCACATTATTTTAAGATTTGAAATAGAGGTTTTGCTGATTGAATCCAAAATCTCCGTTACCGACATTCCCGATGTCTGGAACGAAAAAATGCGGGATTATTTTGGCATTGTTCCTCAAAAAGATTCTGAGGGAGTGCTTCAGGATGTACACTGGACGGGTTCCTTCGGCTATTTCCCAAGTTACGCCCTGGGCAATCTCATATCCGCGCAGATTTTTAGTAAAATGGAAAAAGAGACAGGCGATATTGAAAAGGCAATTGAGAAAGGGCGCTTTGACGTATTGCTGAACTGGCTCAGGAAGAAGATACACAATTATGGTGCAAAATATGAACCGGCGGAGCTTCTCTCTAAATCTCTCGGCGTAAAATTGAGCGCTGAGCCTTTTCTCGAATATCTCAAGAAAAAATATTCGGATCTTTACAGTTTTTAAA
>CALEIX010000011.1 GCA_937898825.1 uncultured Elusimicrobia bacterium
ATTATATTCAGTACTTGTTCCCACTGTTAAAGAATAAGTCGTATTCGTTGAACTCATAATATCCAGCTCGCCCTCTTCTGTGAATGTGGATATATTGACGCCGCTGCCAAAATAAACCGCGCTTGAAAAATGAATATCGGCATTCACATAAACATGAGTATCTGTCCCAACTTCCGCTTGATTTATTTTTGAATTTGTAAGTTCGGTATCGGTTTTCCAAAGGGGTAAATAATTGGCAATGCCGGTTCCGCTAATGCCTCCCTGGTCATCACCCCAATACATTGAACCGTCAGCGGCTTTCTTCAATATTTGGTCGGTCAATCCACCATTTATGAAAATACTTCCTGCGCCGGAGAAATAAACATTATCCTCGAAAGTGGATATACCTACAATATAAACATCACTTGAAGATTCAACGGCGCCGTTGAATATGACATTGCCGGCGGCAGTGGATATATGAGTCAGAACGTTTGTCGACCCAAATATTGTAAAACCTTTTATCTCTACATCGGGATCGGGAACCGTGCCATTAATTCCCAGAACTGTCAAATCGTCCTGAGAACCAAGTTCAGTCTGGGCATAAACATTGGAGACGAAAAGCGAGAAGACAAGCAGTATAAGCGCGAAAGCGCAGAAGCGCGGAAGCGCGGAAGAGTATAAGCGCGGAAGTGCGGAAGTGCAAAAGCGCGAAAGCGCGGAAGAGTATAAGCGCAGAAGCGCGAAGGCGCGAAGGGCGCAGAAGAATTTTACCCCGTAGGTGGCTGTGAAACTTCTTGGTTGCGCCGTATATTCCCGCATTGAGAATCCGCATCCTCGCGCCACCAATGGTGACAAACAATGCGGGAATTGTGGAGGCGACTCCTGCGGGGTAAAATTCACGCGGAGGACGCAAAAGAAGCGCGAAAGCGCAGAAGCGCAGAAGCGCGGAAGAGTATAAGCGCAGAAGTTACAAAAGAAACCTCTGTCTTTTCTTAAATTTTCAATATTCATAAATAATCTCCGTAATTGCCTTTTATCTAAAGTTGAGCATTATACATAGTATTTAAAAAATCAATCTCCAGGAACGTTCGCAAGAGCTAAAGCGCAAAAACACTAAATCCATAAACTACAAAGACTTATAAAAACTCCATAAC
>CALEIX010000012.1 GCA_937898825.1 uncultured Elusimicrobia bacterium
GTGGCGGAGACAGAGCTCTGCCAAAATAGCGGCTGGACGGTTAGATGGCAAGACGGCTGGACTGCAGGAAAGGATAAGGGATAAAGGATGAGGGACGAAGGATGAGTGAGGAGTGAAAAGTGAAGAGTTTATAGCGTTGTGCGTTCATTGCGTTTATTGAGTTCATGGAGTTTATTGCGTTCATTGAGTTCATTGCGCTTATTTATCTCTTGCCCCGTTAGAGATAGGGCGCATATGCGCCCACAGCTACAACCTTTTACAAATACATTCGCCATTTTCCTCTTTTCAGCATCTTTTAGATAAAATTTTAGCCCGTGTATCTCTAACGGGGCGAGCTAATATATCTCGTATCTACGTATCATCGTATCAACATATTTACGTATCTACATATCTACATATCTACATATCTACGTATTTACATATTTACGTATTTGTCGTGAGTTGCAAACTTGCGCTAATATACACCAGAGCACACTCCCGCATTGGGTCGTGGGAGCAAACTCGCGTTCAATGCGGGAGTGGCTGGGGTAGGAGTGGCTGGGGTAGGAGTGTTTGGGTAGGGAGGATAAGGGATGCTAAGGTCTTATTTCCGCATAAAGCCGCAGATAATCCTGCGGGGATACGTTTTGAGGGCGGAGAAGAGGTGGAATATCAAGTCTTTTCAGGATGGAAAAAATCCTTTCTTTGGGCATTCCAAGAGACAGAAAAAGACTATTGGCGACAGTTTTTCTGCGATGGCGGAAAATCCCGCCGACAAAATTCAAAAAAATTTTCATTTCTTTGATGTTAAGCGGCGATTCCTTTCTTCTGAAGAATACCACAGCAGAATCTACTTTTGGAGGCGGGGAAAATTTTTTCCTTGAAACTTCGAGAAAGATTCTTCTTTCGCTCATCAGGGAAGACATAATGGAAATATAGGAATACCTTCTTTCTGAAACCTCAGCGCATATTCTTTGGGCCACTTCTTTCTGAAACATAAAACAGGCGGCGGTCCACCTGTCAAAAAAAAGCACCTTTTCAAGTATTGCTGTCGAGCAATGGTAAGGGAGATTGCCGGCAAAACATGTTTTTTCCCCTAACCGGGCAAGGTCAAAATCTTCAAAATTCACATTTTCCACGTCTGCTTTTTCGCCGAATTCTTTTTTCAGAAAAGTTGCTAACGTTTTGTCTATTTCTATCAAAAGGGGTCTTTTCTCGCTTATTTTCAAAATATAGCCGCTGAGGATTCCGCGCCCGGCCCCGATTTCCACTATCTGCCCTTTGCAAAATCTAAGAGGAGATATTATCTTTTCAGCTGTTAAACCGTCTTTCAAGAAAACCTGGCTGTATCTGGGCATGTTTATTCGTATCGCACAAAATCAGGATTGTTTATTGTAATGGAATTATCAACTTCATGTTTTTTTCAAGCCTGTGGGGATTTCTGATTCTCGGATTGCTCTTCCATATCCTTTCCCACTTGTTCAAATCGCCGTAGTATTTCAATGCCAATATGGACATGGTCTCCCCCTCTGAAACGATATGAACTATATATTTCGTTCGCTTGCGGGAAAGTATATCGTCAGCAAAAATGTAGTCAAAAACAGTGTTAAGTTCTTTCTTTACATTTAGACGACTTCCCCAATCGGTTTTATTGCCGCCTGAAAAAATCCCGTCAAACTCGGCAAGGAGACGCAAAGACTTTAGTTCCTTTTTCCGCGGGAAGATTTTTCCAGCTTTTTTCAGAGCTTTATAAGCAGCGTAATATTTCCCCATTCGAAGCGCTTCCTTGGCTTCAATAATCAAAAAATTACCCAAAATATTTCTGACAAAAGGCTGTCTGGGATCTTTGCTGAAGTATTCGGAAAAGGTAGTAGTAGCGCTTTCCAGATTTCCGCTGATGAACAGGTCCACTCCATGTTTGTAAGATCTCTGCGCGCAAAGATTTGGCTGCAAGGAAAACAGCAGCAGGAAAAGAGAAAAACGCATCAGTTTACCTAGGGTCCACTGAAAAACTCTAACGGCAAAGATTTTACCAATGAAAAACTGTTTAGAAAGTCTAAAAATTCGCGGTAAAAGCACACGGTTTTTAGCGAGAATTGGACAAAAAGCATGCATTTTTTATTACCTTTTACAGATAAATCGCCGATTTTCGCCTACAACTTCGTCACTCGTCATTTACAGACCTCCGACGGTATGCTCATTCCTCGTTCCTCGTTTCGGCTTCAAAATCGGCTGATTTCTCAAGTAAATAAACTTTTTCAGCAGACCCTACCTGGAAGCATTCTTCAAATCCCTCAGTTTTTTCTCTGCCGAAGATACGTCCGCGCCCTGACGCTTGAATTCTTTTATGATTCTTGCAAGTATCGTAATTTGCTCGGCAAGCGTTAAATGTTCCTCTTTAGTTTTTTCGTTAAACCAGCGCATGGCCTCTCGATAAACATCATCGGTGTTCCCTCTAAGTCGGGTTTTATTCTTCCATGTGTTATCCTCGATCTGAAAGTCAAATTTCATCTTAAAAGTAATAAAATGAGTCAGACCGAAAATTCCGCGCGGAGAGAAAGCGTAATCAAGTTCAAATTTGTCAAAGTACGCTCCGAACCCAAGCGAAAGCGCAGAAAGAGCCCCCATATATCCGAGGGAGGAAGTATTTATCCCCGCTCTTAAGGCATAATCTATGCCCTTCTTTCTGCCATAATACTCTCCACCTATGTGAATACTGAGGGTGTCGTCAAAGGGCATGTTTATGTCGGAGACGAGCATAAGTTGTTTTCTGGGGGAATATGAAGCGCCTAACCTCAAACCCAAAGGCAGGGAAGCCGGTGTTTTCAGAAATGTTAAACCGGTGCCGAGATTTTTGACGGCAAATCCATAAGTTATTTTTTTCCGTTTATACAACACGCCCGCATCCAGTCCAAACGCTCCGGCACTTTCATTCTCTATTTTTTCACTAATCATTTTAAAAGTGCCCCCCACAAAAATATTTTCTTTTAAGATGCGGGCATACGAAAATGTTTGCGCTAAATCAGAAGCGCTATAGTAACCGGCATCATTACCCGATTTATCCACCCGCTTAATATCTCCCATACCGACATATTCTATTCCCACGCCTATGGAAGAAAGGGGAGTGAGGCGGGTAGCCAAGGCAATATGCTCCACATTTATTTCCTCAAGCCACTTGATATGGGTAAAAGTCTGCTGTAAATGTTTCACATTCACCAGACCTGCCGGATTCCAGTAAACAGCATCCACGTCGTCGGCAAGCCCGGTAAATGCTCCTCCCATAGCCACAGGTCTTGCCCCAAGATCTATTTTCAGAAAAGAAGCCCCCGCTCCTCCTGCACACATAACGCGCCCTTCAGCAAAAAGGAGCAAAACCAACAAAAAATTGAATTTCTTAAGATTCAGCATTATCTAACAATGGACAACTTCCCCGTTAAGGTATCGCTCAAACCTTCAGCGTCCTCAATGGCATAAATATAAACTCCGCTTGCGGCCTCAACCCCGTTGTCGCTTTTGGTATTCCAAATATACCTTTTGTAAGAATCCGCGTAAACTGTTTTTGAAAAGACGAGTTCTCCCGCCACGCTTAATATTGTTAATTTAAATTTTCCAGACAAACCGGAGAACACAATACCCTTGCCATAAGAAGAGTCGTCAAAATCTCCGCCACTGCCCGGCTTATACGGGTTGGGAAACACTATTACAATACTCGTGTCCAGAGAGGGCGGGGCGGACTGGCCTGCCTTTACTATGGCGAATTTTTTATTGATAACCTGTGCCGCCGCTGTAACGCTATTCTCCACGGCATTGACGGCGGAAACAAGAGTAATGTATTCAGATCCTTCATAATAGGCAAGCCTCAACCGACCCTCGTCATATCCGTTTAAATCTTCATCGCGATAATAAAGTTTAATCATCATTTCCCTGGCAGGATCGTTTACCGGGTCATTTGCGAGATATATTCCCTGGCCTATTTGCCTGGTGTCGCCCGAAACGGGTTCACGGGCCGACACCGTAATGGTTTCAGAAACCGGAAACGTGCCGGCGCCAATAGTAATGCTGTGAACGCCGGCCACAGCGCGCGCCGTAACAACCTCATCCGAAGATGGACTTATTGTCTTTCTGGCATGCACTTCAGAATAGGTAATGTCTTTTATATATTCTCCGTTTGCATTGGTAACCGTCATATTCGCTACCCCTATGGGAACAGAGGGCGAAACTGTAACATTCGCACTGATTTTACTGGCTGATATAATATTGACCGAGTTGGTCGATATCCCGGGGTTGTCAAAAGAAACAGAACTGTCGTAAAAACATTTGCCATTTATTTGAATATTATTGGTTTCTCCCTGGTAAAGGGGGTCAACCGAACTTATTGAGGGTGAACCGTTGTATTTTATTGTAAAATAGTTGTTGGTGCTTCCGTCGGAACTCTGCCCTGTCACAATAATATTGTCTTCGCTGTTTATTGCCACTCCATTGAGTATGTCGGTATAACCGCCATCATAAGTAGCTGAAGAAATTAGGACAAAATCAGGGCTGTATTTAATAACATTGTAATTATTTAGTGTATATCCGCTTACAACGATATTGCCATTGCTGTCTAATGCCACGCCGGTAGCTATGTCATTTGCCCCGCTGTCATAAGTTGCCGAGGAGATAAAATTTAAATTTTTGTCATACTTTACCACCAGATAATTTTGAGTTGAACCGTCATACTGGCGCCCGGCGACAATAACATTGCCTTCAGCGTCTATAGTTATGGCGCTTATCTTTTCATCATAGTCTGTCTTGAAAACAGTAAAGTCGGAAAAATTAAGATTTGAATCGTATTTTAACACAAGGTAATTCTGGCTGGAACCGTCATCTTGAGAGCCTCCTACAAAAATTTCGTTGGAAGCGTTTGCCGCGACGGCATAAGCCATCTCTTCATTTCCGCTGTCATAAGTCACCGATGAAATTACTGCCAGGTTCATGTCATATTTCACAATGTAAATGTTGGCAGTCGCCCCGTCATTGGTATATCCGGAAACAACGACATTGTTCAGGTTGTCAATAACGACCGCATTGGCGCCGTCATAAGCGCCCCCGTCAAAAACGGTTGTCGACAAAGTGCCCTGAAAATCGGGGGTATACCTGGCGACAAACCAGTCCTGGTCAGAACCATTGGGCACTGCCCCAACCACGAGGATATTGCTGCCTGAAACCGCAATGCCTTTAGGATCGTCCCCTTCGATTCCCGAATAATAATCTGTTGTTTGGACAGGTAGCAAATTTTTGTTGTATTTAACTGAAAAATACTTACGCTCGCTCAAACCGGTGACGAAGACATTGTCATCGGCATCCACAGCCACGGCTTTAGCCCTGTCGTCACCAACGTCGTATGAATGAGAGGAGAGAATTATCATTGCCGGGATTTCGGCTCTGGAGTTCAGGCAGAATAATGTTACAGCGGCAAGTGCCAGCAGTGTTTTTCTTAGACTTATGTGCATCGTTACGCCCGATAGAGTTTTTTGCTTTCAAGTTTTGGCAAACCAATGTCTTTCACTTTTCTCTTTTTAATGTAAATCTCCACCCTTCTGTTCCTGGCGCGGTGTAAAGGAGTGTCGTTAGGATACAGCGCGCCGTATTCCCCCATTCCGGTAGCGACAAATCGGTTCGGGTCCCAACCATCCTTAATCAAAAAATCAATAACGCTTATCGCTCTGTAGAGGGAAAGTTCCCAATTGGAAGAAAATTCACCTCCGTAAAAAACCGGCGTATTATCCGTATACCCCCTGACCTCCAGCATATAACTCGGTTCCAGAGTGTTTATACTCGCCGAAAATTTTTTCAAGGTTGGAATGATGCTTTTTTTAAGTCTCGCCGAACTAAAACCGAACAGAATTGAGTTGGGCAAAACTATCTTCACATCGTTATTCACCACAGTAATCTTGACATTTTTCACATCCTTCAAATCCTCCCTGACCACTTCTGCCAGTTTTTCGGCCTGCACGGCCGCGCTTTTTCCTATTTCCTCCACAGCCTGAATATACAATGCCAGAAAAAAAATCCAGAGAATCGTCATCAACGATATCAAGGGGAACTGGTAAGAATTTTTGTACTGAGACATGTCCAATTTTTTTGCTTTCATCATGAAACACCGTTAAGTTCAATTCTTATTTCAATCCTTCTGTTCAAACGGCGGTTTCGCTCGTTTGTGTTCGGCACCAGAGGCTCGGAGGGGCCGAAAGCGCTCACAGACATCCGTTCTGGATGTATAAGTTTGTTTCTGAGAAAAAATCTTAACACCTGAAGCGCCCTGGCGCCTGCCAATTCCCTGTTGGAAAAATACGGCCCTTTTCCGGAGGAACGCGC
>CALEIX010000013.1 GCA_937898825.1 uncultured Elusimicrobia bacterium
AAAAGATTTCGTCGAAGCGCCCCTTTCTCAAAAGCTCGGGGGGCAGACTTTTTATATCGTTTGCGGTGGCTATGATAAACGCCTTTTCCTTTCTTTCCTGCATCCAGGTTAAAAAGGTGCCGAGCACTCTCTGGGAAACACCCCCGTCCATATCGCCCGAGGAAGAGGCAAGAGCTTTTTCTATCTCGTCCATCCACAGGCATACCGGCGCAAGTCTTCCAACGGTTTTAAGGGCATTGCGCAGGTTTTCCTCCGTCTCGCCTATATACTTTGAATAAAGCCTGTTTAAATCAAGCCGGTATAGCGGAAGTTCAAATTCACTGGCTATTACTTTTGCCGCGAGACTCTTCCCGGCTCCCTGCACGCCGCAAAGCAACACGCCTTTTGGTGCCGGCAGGCGCTCATCCGAAGAATAAAAAGCCCTCTTTCTTTTATTAATCCAGGTTTTGAGGTTGGAAAAGCCCGCTATGTTTTTCGGAGACTCCCCCGCAAAATACTCCAAAGTCCCCTGAGAGTCAAAAACCTCTTTTTTGTATTTCGCTATTTTCTGAAAATCTGAAGCATCAAACGTTCTGTCGTCTATCACGCACTGCGTCACAATTCTTCTTATCTGCTGAAATGAAAGCCCTTTGAGGAGAACAATAAGTTTGTTTTTCATCTTTTCATCAATCGCAATTTTAATATCCACATCGGATTTTCTAAATTCGCTTTCAATCAGATACACCTCGCGCATGATTTCTTCCTCTGTCGGATAACCAGCTTCAAGTTCAGCACCATAGAGCTTAATTTCCTCGGGAAGTTTGACCGAAGAGCCCAGGACGACAAAGGTGTTTTCTGTATTTTTGATCCTAATAAGATGCTCCTTGAAAAGCCTGAGATTGACCTTATTGTCCAGAAACTTATGGAAATCCGAAAGGGCAAACACCGCTGGAGGCTCGCCTCCTATAAGATCGCCGGCAAGTTTGAGCATAGCCAGCGGATCATTGGAATGATAAAAAGAATTCTCATTCATATTTGCTCTCAAGCCAGCGGTAACCGACCATCTGAAAAAGGAAAGATTCTCCTTCTGGCAAAAGCGATAGAGACTTTCTATGACGTATTCCTCCTCAATTGTGCGGACCGACACAAGAGGATACCTGGATTTTATTAAAAGTTCTATTTCGCGCTCAAAATTCATAACAGAGTTCACTGAAAAACCCTAACAGTTATTAATTTGTCAATGTATTAAAAATCATAAAAAACTCAAATTCAAAATGCAAGGTTTCTACGATATGTTAATCTAAAATCG
>CALEIX010000014.1 GCA_937898825.1 uncultured Elusimicrobia bacterium
GAGATGTAGAGAGGTCTCGTGGGCTCGGAGATGTGTATAAGAGACAGCGTTAGGGTTTTTCAGTGAACCCTGTTATGAAAATTTGGTTTGAACATTTATCGAAAAAACAAAAAAACATAGTGGCTTTAACGGCGGCGAGCGCGGTTTTGCTCACGCTTGCGGGCATCGTTTTTCAACCAAAGGTCAAAACTGTCAATATAAACGATTTTAGTTTGGATAATTCCATAAGCGATATCGCGCCGAAATTGGGGATAACAAAAAAAGCTTTGGCGAGAGAATTAAATTTAAAACTAAATGTTTCAAAAAAGAAGCCGATTAAAAAACTCGGCGTCTCGCAAGATGCTTTTACTCATTCCCTGAATCATTTATTGTCCCATAAAGATTCCACTCTTAAATATTATTTCTATTTTATTCTTTCTTTAAGTGGTTTGATTTATCTTTTGAAACTTGGCAGGCCGGATAAATTGGAAATCAAACTGATAAAGCATTATTATCCCATATCAATTTATGTCCTTTTTTTATTTGCTTCGGTGATTTTATGCGGATTTTTATTGGGGAAATCGCCCAATCCGATGGAAGGAGTAGTAAAAGTTTTTAAATCAATGGTTGGGCTTTATCCCGAACCCGCGGTGAAAACAATCGCTTTCTTATTTTTTATTTCTCTTGCCGTAATCGGCAATAAAATTATATGCGGTTGGGCTTGTCCTTTCGGTTCTATTCAGGAATTGCTCTATATTATTCCGGTATTCAAAAAAATTAAAAAGAAAAAATTGCCGTTTTGGCTTGCCAATAGTATTAGAAGCGGGCTTTTTATAATTATGCTTTTGCTTTTATTCGCGGTGGTCGGAAACAAGAAAGGATTTGTGATTTATCATTATTTGAATCCCTTCAATCTGTTTAATTTTGATTTTGACTATGCGAGTATTATAATCACGCTTATTTTGGTTTCCGGTTTTTCTTTATTCGTTTACAGGCCGTTTTGCCAATTAATTTGTCCGTTTGGATTGGTATCGTGGATATTTGAAAAAATCAGCGTATTCAAAATAAGAATAGATTATCAGAAATGCACAAATTGCGGAGCATGCGTTAACGCTTGTCCGAGTCAAGCGGCTTATGGAATTTTGAAAAAGAAAAAAATGACGGCGGATTGTTTTAGTTGCGCGCGCTGTTTGAGCGTTTGCCCCGTTGACGCTATCACGTATAAATCAATATTTAAAAAATGAAATTCATGTGTAGGAATTTCAAAGTTATGCCGGGTTTGTTGTGTCACCGCCAGCCGCCAATGGTGACAAACAATGCGGGAATTGTGGAGGCGACTCCCGCGGGGTAAGAACAGAAAACAGAATTGCGTTCATTGAGTTTATAGCGTTGAGCGTTCATTGAGTTTATAGCGTTGAGCGTTCATTGAGTTTATAGCGTTATGCTCCCCGCTTCCGCGGGGACAAGGTTCATTGCGTTTATTGCGTTCATAGAGTTTATAGCGTTCGTTGAGTTCATAGAGTTAATTGAGTTTATTGCGTTTATTTATCTCTTGCAACCCACAACTTGCGCCTTATACCATCCGCCTTATGCCTTGTGCCCTGTGCCTTATGCCTTTCGCCTTCCGCCTTATGCCTTGTATTCTTGTGCTCTTGTGTTCTTGTGTTCTTGTGACCTGTGACTTGCCCCTTTTTGAAATTGTAAAAAAGGTTATAAACACTATTGACAGGGTTTATAAACCTGTTATAATATATCCTACATAATCTCCTTGAATAATTGCCGCGCACGCATTCACCCAAGGGAGGTTTGGTTTAAAAAACGCAGTATGTTTCTTTTATCACCAAGTAAAAACATGCGCACTCGAAAACTGAACTAAGGAGGAGAAATGAAAAAGAGAAATGCGAGTCTGCTTTTGTTTGGAGTGTTAGGAGCGGCATTGTTGGCGTTTGGTTGCGCTTCAAATAAAATGCTACCTGGAAATGAAACTTTAATTGGCGGCTGCAAGGAAAAACCCAAGTGGGTGAAAAAGCCAGCCATAAAAAACACAAAGGAAGCAAAGGCTTTCATGGGAGTTTCTTTCAGGCATTCCACTGAAAGAATGGCGATGAGATACGCCGAAACCGATGTTAAGAACAAAATCATCGATTCATTGTGGGGCTCATACGGCAGAAATAAAGTACGCGAGGTGTTTTCCAGAGCTGGGATTACGGATGCAGTTATTGATGACGGAACAGCAAGAGATGAAATGTTGGAATGGAAATCCAAGGGTTATGTAAGGTATGATGTCGCCGAATACTGCACTCAGGAATGGCAGCGCGTCGACGAAACTGGCCAGGTAAGAAAGTATTTCAAGACCTGGGTGCTGGTTATGGTTGACAGGGATGTGATGAAGCGGTTCCTGACAGATACGCTTAAGGCGCAGAAAATCAAGGAAAGAAAACGCGAAGCCAGGAAGAATATCGACCGCGCTCTGGGACTTATGAAGAAAATGTCCACGAAGGACTTTGAAGACTGGTGAGATTGCCGCCCCGCCAAAAAGCGGGGCGGTTTTTTGCGCGGCACTTTAAAAATTTTTTTCAAGGAGGAATTCGGTATGCGTGGAAGGAATATCGCTTTAATTTTATTGGCGGCGGCGTTTTTTGGCTGCGGCACGATGCAAACCGGACAACAGATGCTTATCTCTGAGGAAGGGCAGAAAAGCTGGATAACAGATCCGGGCAAATTTGACACGGAGAATGCCAAAGCTTTTGTCGGCTTGTCCTCGCGGATAAAAACCGAAACGGGTGCTAGAAAGGACGCTCTCAAGGATGCCCGGAAGCAGATTCTCGATTCCATGGGCGTCAATATAAAGCGAAAAATCCGGGAAGTTATTACCAGCGCCGGACTTTCGTCAAACATTATCGACCCGGGTGTCGTAATGGACGATATGTCAAGTTTTGTTTCCGAAGGATTCGTAAAAGCGAGAGCGAAAAAATACTATGTCCAGAAGTGGAAGGAAAAAACGCCGAAGGGCTGGCAATGGTATTACAAGGTTTATGTTCTCGTTTTAATGCCTAATAAAAGTTTTGATGAAGGAATTAAGCAATCCCTGAAACAAAAGGCGGCCGAGATAAAAGACGAGCAGGCAAAGAGGAATATCGAGCGAGCGGTTGATTTGATGAAAAAAATGGAAACCGGAGACTGGTAATTCTTTGATTTGGAATTAAGTGCCTTATGAACTCAGGCAGACATCTGCGTTTTATTACGCCGTTTCTTTTCGTCTTCGTCGGATGCGGCTTTTTTTTAAAGGGTTCACCTGAGACGGAAATAAAAATTTCCCCCGAGCCAGAACCCGGGTGGGTGAAAGTCCCCGGGGAGGGTGGATTCGTCGGCGTATCCGGCAAGTACGCCCTTGAAAGAGACGCGAGAAACAATGCCATCGCCGACGCCAGGATGAAAATAGTGGAATCCCTCGAAGTCAAGGTGGATAGTAAACTTGTGGAGGAAATCATTGTTTCCGGCAAAACCTCGGATATCCTTTCCGGCGAAGCGGAATCCGTGAGAGTTTCCAAATTTATGGCGAACGCCGTAATTACCGGAACGAAAGTTGAAAAATATTACGTGGAAAGGTGGGAAAAGTCTAAAGGGAGAAAGAGAAAAAAATATTATATCGCCAAAGTCCTTATCCGTTTTTCCAAAAACGAGCATGACGAGTTCGTCAGGAAACTGTCCGCTTCGGTTTATGGCGAAAGCAAACCCGTTTTCCGCGAAGCGAGAGAAGCAGAAAGAGCCGGAAACGCGGAACTGGCGATACAAAAATACGGGGTGGTTCTGGGCTTGATAAGCGGGATAGACAAGAGCTTTCCGTACAAAATGCAGAAAATCAGGAGAATGAGACTGGAAGCCGAAAAAGCACTTGCCGAACTCAAAAGCGCCAAGAAAAAAGTTTTGAGTTTAAAAAAAGAAGGTGCGGAAGCGCTGGCTAGGAGGGAAATAGTCGCGGGGATTGAAAAGTTTTACGAAGCGCGCAAGTGGCTGAAGAAAACTCCGGAGGATTGGAGTGAAAAAGAAGAAGAATCAATATCTGCCCTGCTTTCAGAAACTTTCCGCAAAATGGAAATAATCGTTCCTTCGGAAAGACTCGTTTACGACAGCAAAGGACGCCCGCTTAATCCGGGTTTTTCCGTAAGAGTTTTTTACGGCGCCGGGGGAGCAAAAGAGCCGGTTGTCGGTCTTCCGCTGAAATTCGATTTTTCGGAAGGAGACGGGCGGTTGCGCGAAACGAGCGTCCGGACAAATCGCTACGGCAAAGCAGCCGGAAGTTTATTGTATGTCAATCCCGAGTACAAAGAAGCGGAACTTTCGGTTGGAATCGACGAAGATGCCCTCGGTGAAAAAATACCGTCGGTTTTCATTCCTTACCGAAGAATAATCCTCTCCAGGAAGCAAGGGGTCGCTTACGCCGTCAGGTTTCTCAACGCCGGAAGAAGGGAAAATCCCGCGAGTTTGGCCGAAAATGTGAAAATGGCGCTTCTTTCGTCAAAATTTGAGCCGCTGAAAACATATGTTGAAGGGGAATTCGTTTCCGAAAGGGATTTAAGCAGGGCATCCGGAATAAATGCCGATTATCTGCTTTTTGTGTTTGCCGTCGCCGAGGGCAGCACCGCTCCGGATTATGGAATTTCCGCCGTCAGGATAGTTGAAAGCGGGGCGGAGATGTATTCTTTGCCGGACGGTAATCTTGTTTTTGAAATTAGAGGTCTCTCCTCGGGAAAGGTTCAGGGTATGGGGCTTGTTCAAACCGGCAGGCGGGCTTTGAATCAAATTTCGGGCGAATTGACGCGAAAGATAAAAGAAAAAATAAAAGAAATTAAATAAAATGTGTTTTGCGGATTTGAGCATGAAGTCAGGATTGATGCTAAGATTATGAAAGTCAAGATATGCCAGAACTGCGGAACGAAAAACAGGCCTCAAGCAAATTTCTGCAAAGAATGCGGGACCAATATAAAGTCTTGTAAAGTTCAAGAGAATGAAATACTCATTTTTTCATTTGCGAGCAGGATATTGAATTTCCTGGCAGGTGTCGGTATTATAAAGGTATTCGTGCATCCTCTTTCCATCAAAATTATATTTGCGGCGGTTTATTTCTACATAATGCTGGTATTGAATAACGCCCCGTCTATTAAAATGCGGGCAATTGCCGCGATAATGTATGTGTGTTCACTCCCTTTAATTGCATTTTTCTTGGAAAGATACTTAACCCATAAAGCGCTTCGGCTTATCTCATTTGTTTTTTTAGCCGGAACAATAACTATTGTTTTATATATGCCGAGCGGTTCCGGGGAGTTCTCTACTGGAATCGATTCTTCTATGCCGGCTATTATCCCTGCTGGTGTTTATGTTTTTATTTGGGTTTTTGGTTATGCGCTATATCTTCCTGGTAGCGAGTAAATTTGTGCACAATAAAGATTGAAATGTTTTGCATTAAATGTAAAGGAAAGATCCCGAAAGGTAAATTCTGCGATTTATGCGGAGCAGAATTGTTAAACTCGAAAGAAGAAGGGCGTTTTGGTAAATACAGGAAAACCCGTTTATGCAAACCGAAATTAATAGCGGGCAAATATGAAATTCTGCGCGAGATAGGCCGCGGCGGGATGGGGATAGTGTATGAAGCAGTGAACAGGAAGATAGGCAAGAAAGTGGCTTTGAAAAAACTGAAAGAGGAACTGTCCGTAAACCCTTGGGAAAGAAAGCGATTTCTGGAAGAAGCGCAGAGGGTGGCGGAACTTCACCATCCGAACATAGTGGACATATACGACATAGCCGAAGAGAACAGGGAGATATACCTTGTATTTGAATACGCCGAAGGCAGGACGATAGAAGAAATACTGAACGAGGGCAAGAAATTCAATGTTAAGGAAACATGCGAGATAGGCGGCAGGGTGGCCAAGGCGCTTGAATATGCGCACGGAAAGAAGATAATACACAGGGACATAAAGCCATCAAACATAATGGTTGGCGGAAGCAATAAAGTGAAAGTGATGGATTTCGGCATAGCGAGAGAGGCGAAAGAAACAATGACGCGTTTGACGGGGGTGGAGACACCGGGTACACTGGCATATATGTCGCCCGAACAACATGTGAATAGATTTGACGAAAGGTCGGATATTTATTCAGTGGGCGTTACAATGTATGAAATGCTTACGGGTGAGGTGCCATTCAAAGGGCCGGATTATGTAACGCCGAAGAGGGAGATGGTTTATAAAAAGCCGTCGGAGATTGTAAAAGGCGCAGCGGCACTTGAAAAAATCATTGTAAAATGCCTGCAGGCGGAACCTGAAAAGAGGTATCAAAGCGCGGAAGAACTGAAAACTGAATTAAAGAACCACTCTAACCGCGTCGGTTAGAACCGCAAGTAACCCCGCGGGTTACGGGGGTTACTGGAAAAATATATGACTGCTGAAAAAGATAAAGAGTTTGATATATGGAAAATTGCCTGGTCGCCTGACGGGAAGCGGGTAATTTCCGGGGATATTTCCGGGATGGTGAAAATCTGGGACGCCGAAACCGACACCTTGCTTAAAGCGTTTAAGGGTCATGAAGAGATTGTATTTTCAGTCGCCTGGTCGCCTGACGGCGGGAGTGTCGCTTCCGGGGCGACGGACGGGATAATAAAAATCTGGGATGCCGGAACATACGCATTGAAGAAGAAATTTAAGGGACAGTCGGGTTGCATAAGAATTATTGACTGGTCGCCGGACGGCGGGCGCATAATCACGGGTGGCGTTTCCACGGTAAAAGTATGGAATTCTGATACATGTTCATTGATAAAGGAATTTGAGGCGGGGGGAGCTTTGAATTTTTCGCCGGTTTTATCGCCGGATGGAAGACGGATAATTACAAGCGGTTCTGACAGGGAATTGGCGGTCTGGGATATTGAAACGGGTTCGAGACTGGTAAATTTTGGTTATAAAGAAAGTTATGACTGTGTGCGGTCCGTTGACTGGTCGCCTGACGGCGAACGGATAATTTCGGCAAGCAGGGGGGCAATAAAAATCTGGAGCGCGGAAACCGGCGAACTAATAAGACCGCTCGACGACAGCAGGGGTCCGGGGTGGCTAAAAACGATTGCCTGGTCGCCGGACGGCAAATGGATAGCGGCAGGGGGAATATCGGGAACAGTGGGAATATGGGATGCCAGGAGCGGCGTTTTGGAAAGCGTCTTTCAACGTAAGGATGGGGGTTCCGTGTATTCAGTCGCCTGGTCGCCTGACGGGAAGCGCCTTGCTGTGGGTGGTGGGCCGGTAAATATCCTGGAACCGTAAGTAACCCCGCGGGTTAAAAAAACCTGTAAACATACAAGCATACGGCAAGGTTTTGCCCCGCGCATTAAATATGTTTTGGTGCCCTTGAGAGAATAGGTATAATCATTAAAAAGTCAATTATAACTACAAAATTGACAAGTTTTCTGCTTTTTTGGGGATTATAATTGTATTTTTCTGCTTTATTTGGTAAAATTTTAGAGGCAGGAAGTGAATCTGAAAAACAAGAAGAACCGGAAAAAGATGATGTGATTTGACGGGGAGAAAATGATATTGAAATTCAAAGTTAAAAATTTCCTGTCTTTTAAAGAAGAAATTGTCCTGGATTTTGAGGCGACGGGTGACAAAGACATGGAAATGTCGCATATTGTACAGGTCAGGCCCGGGGTCAGGATTTTGAAACTGGGCGTTTTGTACGGGCCGAATGCTTCCGGAAAAAGCAATCTTGTCAGAGCTTTTTCCTTCTTGCAGTATTTTTGGTTTACAACGAAGAAAAACAGGGATGAAAAGATTAATGTTATTCCGTTTTTGCTTGATAAAAAATCGGCAAATGAACCGACACGATTTTCCCTGGAATTCTTCACCGGGAAAAAGAAATATGTTTATTCTCTTAAACTGGATTCGCTGAAAGTCGTATCAGAAACTTTAGTGCATTACCCGGGCATGCGTCCCGCCGTGATATTCGACAGGAAGACGGACAATGGTATATCCAGTATAAAATTTAGTCCGAAACTCGGGATTGGTAAGACTGTGCGGGAGGAAATGAATGTAAAATGCCTGCGCAATATGTCCGTTTTTGCCGCGTATGACCAGGTAAACGCCCAAATTCCGGAATTGGAAAATGTTTTCGGATGGATGAAACATAAGTTTATGCCGCCGATTTCTCCCAAAACGTATTTGGACAGATACGCCAAGGATAAGTTGCTGCGGGAGAAGGAATTGACCGGTTTCATGCTGGATTACCTGAAAAACGCGGATTTTAATATTGCGGATATAAATGTGGAAAACGAGGAAAGGGGGTTTATAGAAAAAAAAGGCGATATATCGGAAAGGAGAATTTTAAGAATTCCAAAAGCCGTTTTCACGCACAGGGTTCTGGGCGAAGACGGGAAAGAAGATTTTTTCGAATTGCCGGAAAAACTGCAATCCCGCGGCACAGTCAGGATCATGGGAATTGCGGCCGCGATAAGGCAATCCATGAAAGCGGACGCTTTCCTTGCCATCGACGAAATAGAATCATCCCTTCATCCGAAACTGACGGAGTTCGTGATAGAAGATTTCCTGAAAAAGTCTACAGGGGCACAATTATTCCTGACTACCCATTACGACAGTTTACTGGAGGAAAGAGATTTGCTGAGAAAAGACAATATCTGGTTTGTAAGCAAGAGAAAAGACGCTTCAACGGAACTTTATTCTTTGTCCGATTTCAGGGGCTTGAATCGCATAAGTTCTCTGAAGAAGGCTTACAGGTACGGGAAATTCGGAGCCATTCCGAATATTTGAAATCATGGGCGGGAGAAGACAGGGATACAGAAAATTAAAGCAGGGCGATATCGTTATCGTAGGCGAGGGAAACAGTGAACGATATTATTTTAGCCATCTCAGGTCGATTTACGGTTACAGGTGCAGGATAATACCGAGGTTTTTCAGCAAGGCGAGCGCACTGGAGTTCAGGAAGACGATCGATCACAATTACGAAAAATGCGTTGACATGATTGTCGTGCGGGATGTGGATGTCGTTGAAAAAAATGAAAAGGAAAAGAGAAAGTGGGAATCGCTGAAAGGAAAATATAGTAAATCAAAAAATATCATTTTTTGCGAGAGCATGCCCTGTATTGAGTATTGGTTTCTTTTACACTTTTCTGATACTTGCCGCGCCTTTTCTTCCAGACAAGTTGAGCGGGAACTGAGAAAGCATATCTCCGATTACTGTCTCTTATACACATCTGACGCTGCCGACGAATTAGACGGTGTAGATCTCGG
>CALEIX010000015.1 GCA_937898825.1 uncultured Elusimicrobia bacterium
TTATAGAACCGCCGCTTGTGTGTATTATTTCTTCAATCGCGATTGACCATGTGAATTATCTCGGCACGGATGAAATTTCCATAGCTCGTCAAAAGGCGGGCATAGTAAAAAAAGGAAGCGTGTGCGTGTGTCCCGTTATGGAAAAAAAGATTATGGAGGTTCTGAAGTCTGAGGCGGAACAAAGGGGAGGAAAAATTTTTTTTACGGAGAATCTTTTTTCGGTGAAGAAATGCGACTGGGAAAAAGGATTTATGATTTTTTTAAGAAACGAGAAAGAATGTGTTTATAATGCTTTAGGAGATTATCAATCGTTAAACGCTTCGTGTGTTGTGAGCGGACTTGAGATTTTAAGGAAAAACGGTTTTAACCGGCTGGATGAGGAAGTTGTGAGAAAGGGTTTTGCCTCCGTTAATTTGCCGGCGAGACTGCAGGTGATAAAAAAAGGGGGGAGAAACTTTATCATAGACGGACTTCATAATCTTGCCGCCGCTCGAACCTTTGCGTCGAATTTCAAAAAAAGCCCCTTTTTTGGGAGAGACTGCCGATTTGTCTGCGCTATTTTGTCCGATAAAGATTATATTTCTATGCTTAAAGTTTTTGCGGAGTTAACTAACAAGTTCTGTTTTACAAAAGTTTCCTCTCCGAGAGCACTGTCTCCGTGGAATTTGGCTGATGCCATGGCCAAAATAAATCCCGATGCGGATATAGAAGTCAACGAAGATGTGGAAAGCGTCCTTTCATCTTTTTCGTTTGAGGAGACAATGGTGATTGTTGGTTCTTTTTATCTGGCGGGGGAGGCAATTAAATTGCTGAATGAAGAGAAAATATTTTTAAGGGGGTTTAATGATAGCAATAGGAGTTGACATAGGCGGGACGAATACCAAAATGGTAGCGATTAGCTCTGGCGGGAGACTTATCAAAGAGCATAAATTTAAGACTTTTTCTTTCGGTAGAAGTTTTCCCGATTTTGCCGAGGGGCTCGGCAGAATTTTGAATGAATGGAAGAAAAATATGAACCGGCGGGATCTGGTGGCTGGCATAGGAGTAGCAGGCGATGTGAATGCGGAGAAAGGAATTCTGAGGTTTTCTCCGAATCTGGCGGGCTGGCGCAATGTAAGAATATCTTCTGCGATTAAAAAGAGGGTTTCGTTAAAATGTTGGGTCCGCAATGACGCCAATATGGCGGCATGGGGTGCGTATGTTCTGGAAGTGGGGGGGAAATATGATACTGGAATAGTTCTGACCATGGGCACCGGCATAGGCGGAGGAATTATATGCAAGGGGGAAATTTATGAAGGGGCGACGTCTACTGCCGGGGAGTTCGGGCATATGAAAATATATCCGGGAGGGAGAAAATGCAACTGCGGAGAAAAAGGCTGCCTTGAAGCCTACATCGGAAGTTACGCTATAATTAAAAGAGCGAACGAAAAAATAAAGGATCCTATAGCCTTTGCGGCAAAATTCGGAAAAAAAAGACTAACCACTTCCTGCCTTGCGGCTGCCGCCGAAAGAGGAGAGCCGACGGCGCTTGCTTTATGGAAAGAAACAGGGAAATATCTCGGGATTGGCCTTGCCAATATTGTCTATGCCCTTAATCCGGAATTTATAGTCATAGCGGGCGGGGTGTCCAGGAGCTGGAAATTTTTTATGCCCTACCTTAAGAAAGTCTTTGCCGGGCAGAAGATAGTCACTCCTTTCAGAAAAGTTGAAGTTATAATTTCAAAGAAAGCTGATCTTGGAGTGTATGGAGCTGCTTTGTATGCTCTTCACAAAGCGAAAAATGAAAAAAACTGAGTTCTTATTCCGAATCTTTGCAGTGCTTGCATTGCTAATGTTTCCGGCCTCTCTTTTTGCGTACGAACTTCCGGCGCCTCCTTCTTCTCATACGCTTCAGTTTCAAGCCGACGAGACCTATTTTTACAGCAAAGGAAAAGTGATAAACCTCAAAGGGCATGTCGTTTTGGACGAGGTTTACGGAGGCAGTGTGACGAAAACGATAATGGCCGAGGAGATAACCGTTGATATAAGCAGCCAGACGGCGGTTTCTCCGGGCAAAATCGTGTTAAAGCAAAACGGGCTGACAGTAACAGGCGACAGCGGAGAGTTTGATTATGAAAAAGGGGTGGGGATTGTAAGAAAGGGAAGATTGAAAGCGGGCGGCGTGATTTTCGAAGGAAAAAAACTGACTTTATCGCAAAACCGTTTTGTTTATCGGCATGCTTCCCTTACAACATGCGATTACATTCCTCCACATTATAGAATAACTTCGTCTCTTGTAGACCTTGAACCGGAGAGAAGATTCATCGCCTTCAATAATTTTATGTTTATAGGTAAAATTCCTGTTTTTTATTTTCCCGTTCTGTATAAGCCCATGGGCAAAGGAACACCTTTTATCAGCAGTTTTTATCCGGGATACAACGAGAGAAACGGCTTTTACTTGAAGTCCAATTATATGTACCGTTTTACGCCGTTCAGCAGAGGGAAAATATATTTAGATTATTTTTCAAGAAAAGGCTTCGGGACAGGCGGAGAATATAATTATCACCGGAAAGAAAAGAATCTGACAAATATCTCTTATTACCGGATAAGAGAGTATGGAAACAAACGCGAAAGGCAGGGAATGAGCGGAGGATTTTGGCATTATTTCGGTGCCGGGAAAAGATATTCTTATTATGGTCAATCTTTTTTTAGGTGGCTTTCCGACCCGGGCTTTAACAATGATTACTTCAGAGATAACCCCTTTTCGGTAAGCGCGGGCAAAGAAGCGAATGTCGCCTTCACGCTGCGCGGCCTGAAAAGCGTTATGCGCGTAAGTGCGGCGTCCAAATACACCAGAAATTCTGTTACTAATAATTTTGAAAAAAGTTATGAATCTGCGCCTAAGTTGGAATACAGCGCCTCCGGAATCAAGTTCAGAAAATTGCCTTTCGTGCATAATTTTAATTTCAATTTTCAAAATTCCAGGGAGGAAAATGTCTCCTACTATCAGAAAAAAGGAGGTGCCGACTGGAATGTCACTACCAATTACAGAATCTCTAAAAGTTTCACTTTTTACCCGTCGTTTCTGTGGAATCAGGCCGTCATGCTTTCAACATCCGCCTTTGTTTCGGACAAATGGGTAGGCAGATGGCAGTCCAACCTTGTCCTGAGATATGACCGTTTGTGGGGTAACGTGGATTTAAATTATTTTTATCGCGAGAGACTTAAAAGCAATAAGCTGAAGAAAGACATCCATTCTTCAGACAGCGGTGAGGAGAAAAATTCTTTCGGCGTTGAAGTGTTTGTCAGACCGAATTACAGAATGTATTTCAGAGGAGTCGCGGAATACGATTTGAGAAATTATATAAGCGGTGGATTTACCGAAAGGCTTTCCGACATAAGCGCCGAATTTTACGTGAAACCTTCTTTGAAAAGAAGTTTTTTCATTCAGGATGTGTATTCTCCCTCAAAGGGCAACCAGTCTTTTGTGGCCGAAGCGGAATGGGGGCAAGAAAATTACCTGAAAGTTGGGGTTGCGAACTATAAATCCGATAAAAACGATTTTTTTATTTCAAACAAAATCGGTTTTGCCGGTGGAAAATCGTGGCGTGTAGAGGGCGTTGCTCGCTACAGAGCACGCAGGGGAAAGGGAATTTCACTTAAAGGGGTGAATTTTTACGAAAAATCTTTCGTTCTTTATAAGGATTTCCACGATTTCAGAACAAATTGGAGGGTTTCTTCCAGAAATGGCGTGAAAGAGTTTTCGTTTTTTGTAAATCTCAAGTGGAACCCTCCGGGCAAAAAAACAGACAAAGCCGACAGGTACTGGCATCCCTGGCGCTCAAAAGACATGATGAGGGATTAACAACTTAAGGGTTGGTGGTTTGCCCGGGATTGGCGGGTTTTATCCTGGTAGTTCTGGATAAGATAATTTGCTTTTTCAGACATTTCAGATAAATGTTAAAATATGAAAGTCCCAGGTTTTATGCTTTAATAAATAAAGGAGATTGGATGAAAAAAAGATTATGGCTTGTTACCGGCGGAGCCGGTTTTATCGGCTCCAATATAGCCGAGGAATTAGTTAAAAGGGGCGAAAAGGTAAGAATTCTTGACAACTTTTCAACCGGAAAAATAACTAACATAGAATCTTTCAGGGATAAAATAGACCTTGTTAAAGGCGATATCAGAAATGTCAGGACAGTTGAAAAGGCGATGAAGGGCGTTAAATATGTTCTTCATCAGGCAGCTTTGCGCTCCGTGCCCAAATCTGTTGACAACCCGGCAGTTACGAATGACATAAACATAAACGGGACCCTTAATATTTTGATGGCTGCTAAAAAAAATGGGGTTAAAAGGGTTGTTTATGCCTCTTCCAGTTCTATTTATGGCGATTGCAAAAAGTTTCCACAGAAGGAGGACCTGGCTCCTTCACCTGTTTCGCCTTACGCGGTCAGTAAATTGGCGGGAGAAAATTACTGCGTTGTTTTCGCCAGGACTTATGGTCTTGAGACTGTGTCCTTGAGATATTTCAATGTTTTCGGCCCCCGCCAGGACCCCGAGTCGAAATATTCGGCGGTTATTCCCAAGTTCATGGAATCCTTCAAATACAACAAACCTCTTGAGATTCATTGGGACGGCAAACAATCGAGGGACTTTACTTATGTGGCGAACGTTGTTGACGCCAATATAAAAGCGGCTTTTGCTCCTTCAAAACTTTCAGGTGAATGCTATAATGTAGCTGCAGGAAAAACAGTATCTCTGCTTAAAATAATAGGTATACTGGAGAGAATCACCTGCAGAAAGTTATTGAGAAAATTTTTTCCGAAACGTGCTGGAGATGTCCGAAAAACCTGGGCTGATCCGTCAAAAGCTAAAAAAGATTTAAAGTTTAACACCCTGGTGAATTTTCAAGAGGGACTGACGAGGACATGGGAGTATTTTAAGGAAAACGGCGTCGGGAAGTAAATTTGTCGCGGAGGTTTTATGATTTATCATATACAGGGTTCCGGCTGGATAGAAGTTATTTGCGGGAGTATGTTTTCAGGTAAAACGCAGGAACTTATAAGGCGACTCAAGCTCGCCACTATAGCCAGGCAAAAAGTCATGGTTTTCAATTCTCATTTGGACACAAGATACGGGAAGGAGCATATAATTTCGCATGATAAATCGATGATACCTTCAAAACCGGCAAAGAGCGCAGCGGATATTCTGAAAAAAGTCG
Source organism: uncultured Elusimicrobia bacterium (assembly GCA_937898825.1). Lineage (GTDB taxonomy): Bacteria > Elusimicrobiota > Elusimicrobia > Elusimicrobiales > UBA9959 > CALEIX01. The sequence goes on from CALEIX010000015.1 coordinate 5,201, forward strand.
AGTTGGACACTCAGGTTGTGGGAATAGACGAAGCGCATTTTTTCGGAACGGATTTGATAGATGTTTGCGAAAAGATGGCGAATTCAGGCAAGCGTGTTATTGTGGCCGGGCTGGATCTCGATTATCGCGGAAAACCTTTTGAGAATATGGCCAAGATTATGGCCAGAGCGGAGTTTGTCACCAAAAATTTCGCCATATGCATGATATGCGGAAATCCAGCTCATTACAGCCAACGCCTCAAAGGCGGAGACAAGAGAATTGAAGTCGGTGCTTTAGACAAGTACGAAGCGAGATGCAGAAAATGCTTTAAGCCGGAGTGAAAATGTATACGCCGATTGACGATAAAACCAGGAGTCTTTTTCCTGATTTTTTTCATTTCGGGAGCTCCCTGGATGCTTCCAATAGATGGCTGAAACTTTCCGAGGTAATTCCATGGGGCAGGATGGACGAACTCTACCGTAAATATTTTTCGGAAACTGCCGGCAGACCAGCCGTTAACGGGCGCTTGATTTGCGCGCTTCTTGTGTTAAAACGCATTACCGGGTTGAGTGACGAGGAAGTCGTTAATATGTTTTCAGAGAATCCCTACATTCAGGCATTTTGTGGCAGGAAGTATTTTGACAGAAATCCGGATATAAACCCCTCGATTCTTTCGGAAAGGAGAAAAAGACTGGGCGAAGAATTCTTCACTTTTTTTGATACGGAAATAGCAAGAATCCTAAAGGAACAGAAGTATGTCCGGTTTAAATTCCATTCGCAAAGAAAACGGAAACCTGGCTTTCTTTCTTTTATCGGGAAAATAAAGAGATTGTTGCACAACCCACTTTCGTAGATACCCGAAACAGTATAAGGGATAAAGGATAAAGAGTGAAGAGTTTATAGCGTTGAGCGTTTATAGCGTTCATAGAGTTTATTGCGTTGTGAGTTCATAGAGTTTATTGCGTTGTGAGTTCATAGAGTTTATTGCGTTCGTAGGGTTTATAGCGTTCATAATGTTGGGGGTTTGAAAAATTAAATTATAGAATT
>CALEIX010000016.1 GCA_937898825.1 uncultured Elusimicrobia bacterium
CTTCCTCAATGTCTTTTTCCATATTCACCGCCGCACCGGGCTTTTCTTTTGACACCTTGCTTAAGTGATTTTGGGCATTTTTGAATATACGCCCATAAACAAGTGCAGGTGTCGTGCTAGCGGCGCCATACATCCTTTCAATAACCCCCGCTCCGACATCACCGAGGGCAAGATGCTGAACGCGGTCCAGCATTGCGAGCAGACGACCGCATAAATATGCGGGGTCTTTTTGTTCTTTATCTAATTTTTCTTGCATTTTACTGTTTACCTCCTGATTTGATTGCGAACGGAGAAGGCATAAGCGCATAATGGCCGCTCTGCGCATCTCTTTACCAGACTTGTCCGGGTCATCCTCCTTTGATACATAAACCGACATACTCGCTCGTTTTACGGTGAGGCTGAGCAGGGTAGATGGTATCTGTTTTCCGTTCAGAGCTGCTTGAAATATTTGGATAGGCAGTTGTGGGGGAAGTTCATCAAACTTCTCACGAACTATAGATCCTAACAAAGCAAAGAGTTTATGGTTTGATTTATACGACAAGCCATCAGGTTGTATTATTGTGATATCTTTGAACCATTTTCTCAATGACTCTTTGGTTTTGGTAACCGTGGTTTCCATCCAGTCACGCACCATAACCCGACCGCCGACGCCGCTCAAAACTATGGTATAAAACTCGTCTTCTGGGATATTGGTTGCACTCTTGTCTCCTGATAAAGGTGAACCCAGGAGGGAACGCACATCTTCTTCCGCTGCTTCCTTTATAGTCGACCAGGGGTCGTATTGCACACCTCTTCTGGTCCAGAAACAAGCTATAGCTTCCGGGGGAATATGTTCTCCGTTTTGAATCAGCATATTGAGTGCTTCGCGGTATTTTGCCTCATTAGCTGTAGAAACAGGAGCATTTAACGCATTTTCAAGACCAAAAGACTGAAATGCGGCTTTGTCATTGGCGACAAATGACGTACCGGACGGATTTCCGCCAGGGACTCGTTTGATTTTTCCGTGGCTGGTCTTAGGATTGGAAATGGGCATCCCAGAAGACAAATCCAGACAAGAAGTTCTTATATTCTCTGGCGGCACAAACTGGCGCGAATGTTTGGCCCAGTATTTTTTTGTGTCAGGCAAAGATGTTAAAAGGACGCTATCCACTGCAAAAACGATGTTTTGGTTCGGTTTGGCTTTTTGTTTTTTCAAAGCCTGAATTATTGTCGCAAGATCTTTTTTAGCAGCCAGGAGCGCTTCAAATTGTTTTTTATTTTCTGCCGCATTATCCCGGCATTTTGTGATCAAATCCCAGTAATATTCATGTTGAGTTTTCAGTTTAGAGAGTTTTTGGGAATTAATATCGGGTTCATACCAAAACAGTATTCTCTCCGCGGAGTCTACTATAAAGTGTGCTTTTTTTCCGCCCTGCATTAAGTTTTGGGGGGTGTAAGGTGCGGGAATATTTTCGCCGACATGCCTGGTTTTACTCTGGCCTTTAATAATTTTTTCTTCTATGCCTCTTGGCACTATACCGAGAAAGTTTCCTTCTGCATCAAGTTCCACCTGCCAATAAATTTTTTTGTCAGAATAGGTCTGATCCGCACCTAAATTGTTTCTTTCCGCATATTCCACAAGTCTTTGAAGAATCATCTGGCCTCCCGCGTGACGGTGCGTTTAACCTGTTCCGAATGCCAGTCTGGCACCGTCAAAATACCATTTTTTAGTTTGCCCTCAAAAAGGGAAAGTTGTCTATGCTTTTCTAATAAATCAGAATCCAAAATGGGAACCGGTTTTGCATTCAAATCAAAAATATCATAAAGCATCCAGCCCAGTTCACGAGATTCATCTATAGGTTTTTCGTTCCCCTCCGGTAGTGAAAAACTGGCGACGAATTCACGGCAGCCGAAATACGGTTGCTGAAAACACTGGCCCCTCTGAACCCGCCGATTGAATTGTTTTGTGTATTTTTTCATCAGATTCGCCACCCCGAAAGAGGCAAACGGCCTGGGAATGGCCTTGATAATGTATGCGATATCCCGCAGCGCTATTGTTTGGCGTTGAGTACGGCCTTCTCCCGCATTGTCTGTATCATCGGCCATAAGTGGAGACAACCGCTTTATACCACGCATAGCTGACTCAACATTCCTACTTAATATAACTCCCTGCACCTCGTTGCGCCGGAGATTTATAAACTGAATTTCTTTCAAGACTCGGATTTCCTTCACCTGCCAACGGAATTCTGGCTTGAATAATATTGCTTCCAGTATACCTCTGGCGGCGGATGGTGTCATAACAGGATAACTGACTCGCTCGACTTTAAGTTCTGGCCTTGTAAAACAGGCGTATTCCCCCCAGACTTTCATAAAAACTGAATTATTTTCGTTCATATAATAGTATCCTCCGGTTTCGGGACTATGCATCCGAGATTTTTATCATAATGCCCGGTCCAGAAATAAGTATTATTTTTAAATTCCCTTATGGAACCCTGGGCACAATAGTGAAATACCTGATTTTTGTAGAATTGTACAGAAACCCGACTGAGTTTTTTTCGTATAGCACGCGGTAATGGTCGCTTGCCGAACTTCTGGTTGAATCTAGACAAATATTTCCCCGCCGCTCGGCCTTTTCTACCATATGGGACCACAACCTGGACAGTATCATCTTTTATAAGTCTTACCGTTCTGGCTATATCCGCGAATTGCCCATTCTTTTCCAAATCGGCCACTTTTGCTACCCGCCCGTCCTCAAGAAAAACTTTATCAACAGGAATTCTGCCAAATAAAAGCGAAAAATATTTAGAGATGGTTTTTGGGTCGAGAATATCTTCTTTGTGACAAAGTTGCTGAAACACTGGGGTGATTTGTGACGCCACACTATAGTATCCCCGCGGCGGTTGGCGAGCGGAAATAAAAACTTTGATTTCCGAAGTAGAAATGTCGCGCTTTCCTTCGCGGTTGCATCGTCCGGCGGCCTGCAGGATAGAATCCAGTGGTCCAAGTGCACGCCAAACTGCGGGAAAATCCACATCCACACCAGCTTCAATACATTGTGTGGCGACAAGACGGCATGTTTGCCCGGACGAAAGTGCGTTCCTTATTTTAGCAAGAATAGCAGCGCGATGCGCTGGACACATTCTTGTAGAAAGGTGATAGCGCCCTTCCTTGGGAAGAGCTTTAAAGATATCCTCCGCATCGTCTTTACGATTTACAATGCATAATGCCTGTTCTTTTTTCTTCATTGTTTTAGCGATATCCGCTAGAGGAGTAGGAACTGAATAATCTCTTGGCATTAGAACCTTCACACGCTGCATATTTTTCGCCAATAAGGAAGGATTTTTAATAATCTCTTTCGGCTGCCAATTGGTTATCTTTAATTTATTGGCAGCCAACCCAATGCAATTTGGGGTGGCAGTGGACAATACGGCGGTACAATTCATAGTGTGGCATAGTTCACTTACGATATTAAAAAGTGGGCGCATAAGATAACCGGTAAGCGTTTGAATCTCATCAAAAATTATCACACTGTTGGCAATCCTGTGGAGTTTGCGGCAAGAGGAAGGTTTATTTGAGAAAAGACTTTCAAAAAATTGCACTTGTGTTGTAATGATAATTGGTGCATCCCAGTTCTCCGAAGATAATCGATATCTTTGCTCCTCATTGACATCTTTTTCAGGGTCTTTGGCCGAATGGTGCTCAAGCAGATTTTTATCACCGACTATTTTCCTATATTCTTCCGCTGTCTGTTCTATTATGGTGGTATAAGGCAAGACCACAATGATACGCCTGAAATTTGGATTTACCTGGGCATGTTTAAGTGCAAAAGCCAGGGCGGATAATGTCTTGCCGCTGCCGGTAGGCGCTGTTAATGAGAATAAACCCGGCTTTTTAGTGGCAGCGTTCAGACACGCCTTTAACACTGTATCCCGTGCTTTATTTATAGGACTGTCGGAAAGGGATAAGCATTTTATTTTTTTCGCCAAAGTGTTTTGCCAGACTTCCGGTTTAAAATCCCCCCTATTTTTAATGCGATACTCTGCAGCTTCAGGTTCAAAATGACGTTCGGTATCCAGAAAGTCCGCGTCCACCAGGCAACTAAAAATCATTTTTGTTAGTAGTACTTTCTGTGTTGCGGAATAACTGTTTTTGCTTATAGCGGCCGAAAAATCCGGTTGCGAGCATTCAGTCAAAAACCGTTTATATAATTCTTCATTAGTTTCAGGAATTGAACCTACAATTGCCGATAGTGCATTTTTCATCTCATTGATGTTATGCAGGCCAATATGATGTCCAAAAGAACTGAATGAGGAATACATGAGATTGTTGCGCCACAAAACAGCAGATCCCGGAATCCAATGTTCAACCCCGCATACACGGAAGTCTCTCAGCCTTTGTTGGAATCTTGCGGAGTATTTCCCCAGATCATGCAGCAGTCCGGCGAGTTCGGCGGCGGAGGCAAAGGCCTGGTCGCCGGGACGGGCTTCTTCGGCGAAACGGCGAGCCAACGCCGCTACATTGAGAAGATGGTCTTTAAGCGGTTGCCACTCGCTTTCCGGAGCTAATGTCCCATCTGATTTTAGTTTTGTATGTGCGTAATAAATGTTTTTGTCACTCATTTAATTTACGATGAAACCGCGTATCTTCATTTTTTCTTAACTGTTTTTTGGTTAAGTCTTGTGGTCCCCAATGGCTCTTTATAGCCATACCTCTCCTCTCTTTTTACCTAACCAATTAATTACTTTCAATCATAACATATTCTACAATTTCATTCCGCATACTTCCAATTCTGGCAGAGCTTCGCTCTGCGGCTACATTAATTTTTTGCGTAATCCGCGTTTCAATATTTTTTAATCGCAAAATGCGCTAAAACCTCTATTCGCAAATTACGCTAAGACATCGCAAAATGCGCTAAAACCTCTATTCGCAGATTACGCTAAGCGCAAAACCAATAATGAATTTTACCCCGTAGGTTTCTCCGACAAAACCACACTAAACCCAACCTACGGGGTAAAATTATTTTGCGTCCTCTGCGCTCTGACTCTCGACTCCTGACTTATCCCTTATCCTTTATCCCTCATCCTCCCTCCCCGTTAAAATTCGAGTTTTTTATCTCGGACAAAAATCTCAAAATTTTTCCGGCTGTCGGAACGTTTAAGCGGTCGAATTTTGATATTTTTCCGCCCTATTTCCACGCGCAATTCTTTGCCCCTGTAGGAAAAATTGAATTTCATTGATTTCCAGTTAGGCGGCAGGTTGGGAGAAAAAAATAATTTGTCGTGATGGGATTTTAGTCCGGCAAAACATCTCAGGGTTATATCCAGCGACCCCCCCATGACTCCGATATGCACACCTTCTTTTGTGGTTCCTCCCTGTGTGTCGCGGTAATCCGATTTAAGCACTTCAAGGTACCATTTTTTGGCCTGCTTCTGGTATCCAACTTGATGGGCAATGTAACAATGCACCAGTTTGCTCAATGTCGAGCCGTGACTTGTTCTTTTTACGTAATAGTCATAGTTTTTTCGGATTACGTCCAAATCTATCTCATATCCAAGATTGCTGAATATTTCCGCGAATTCTTCATAATTAAACAGGTAAAAAATCATTAAAGCATCCGCTTGTTTCGAGACTTTGTAGTCATCCGGAGATTTTCCTTCGGCTCTTAATATTCTGTCCATCCGGTGGATGTTTCCATATTTCTTCCTGTATTTTCCGAAATCCAATTCCTTTAGTTGAAAGTAACCGTCAAACTGACTTATGATTTCATTGTCCCCGAAAACGATTGCCATTTTTCCGCTTATGTCTTTCCAGCGTTTTATATCGTTTTCTTTGAGCGATAATTTCTTAAAAAGATTGTTCCTTTCTTTTTCAGTCATAGCATCCAGAAGTTCAAGGGATTTGGCGAGTATCCATGCTATCATGAAATTGCTGTAAGCATTGTCTTTCAAGCCGCAGGATTTGCTCCAGGGGAGCTTTTCGTGAAATTCATCTGGTCCCATGAGATTATGGGTATGGTATCTGCCGTCCTTTTTGTCAAGGGAAACAAGGGAGGCGCAAAACTGGCCTATTGACAGCATAAGTTCGTTTCCATAATCGCGCATAAAATCGTAATCCAGGGTTGCCTGATAGTATTTCCACAGGTTGTAAGCGATGGCGAAAGATATATGTCTTTGAAGGCGGCTGTGGTCGTCATCCCATTTTCCAGAGAGGGGATTCAAGTGTATTACCTGGGTTTCTTCCAGACCGCTGCTTGCGCTTTGCCACGGAAACATGGCGCCTTTATATCCGTTTTCCCGTGCATATCTTCTGGCGGCTTTCAGTCTGCGGTACCTCTGTCTCTTATACACATCTGACGCTGCCGACGAATTAGACGGTGTAGATCTCGGTGGTCGCCGTATCATTA
>CALEIX010000017.1 GCA_937898825.1 uncultured Elusimicrobia bacterium
TTTCTATTTAATTGTTGTTTTTTTTTAATGTAACGGCGACCACCGAGATCTACACCGTCTAATTCGTCGGCAGCGTCAGATGTGTATAAGAGACAGATCTTTAATCCATATCATCGCTACAGGGAGATTCAGGCATGCTGGAAATAAGGAATAATAAATTATCGCCAAGACACGAAGAGCGCGAAAGAGCGGAAGCGCCCAAGCGCGGAAGCTTTTTGTGTTCTATCGCTGTTTTATTATTATTCCTTACAAACTTATACGCGGGACCTTCAGAAAAATTCACCTACCAGGGTAATCTAAGGCAATCAGGTCTGCTGGTCAACGGGACAAGGAGTATGGTGTTCAAACTTTATGCTTCCTCCGAGGCCGCAGTTCCTTTATGGACAAGTCCCGTTAAGGATGTTCAGGTATCAACTGGCGTATTCAGGGTTGAACTTGAACCAGCCGGTCTAAATTGGGAGAGCGGTGAACTCTGGCTTGAACTTGAAGTGGAGGGTGTGACTTTGTCTCCAAGGGAGGAGATAACCTCAACGCCGTATGCCATAGACTCTCTCCTGCATTCGGGCAAGAAATACACTACTTCTGATTCAGAGCCTTCCTCTCCGAGTGCGGGGGATTTGTGGATGGACACTTCCGAAAACACTTTGAAATTCTGGACCGGCGTTATGTGGCAGGATACAGCATTAGCTGGCGATCCGGGTCCTCATGCTCCTACTCATGCTGAGGGGGGTGGTGATGAAATTACAAGTCTTGGGCCGCACAATGTAACCGGACCGCTTACCCTCGAAGCGGGATCTACTATTCAAGCGGGTATTGGCGCAATGGGAATATTCATAAGCACAGATGTTTATCTTTCAGCCGGAGCCAGGTATTACGGCGATGGTTCGGGCCTTACCGGTATAACGGCAGAAAACGCGGATACTCTTGACCTGCTGCATGCAACGGACTTTATGCGTTCTTCCGGCAACTTGTCCGAAAGTGTTACCGGCGCCAAGACTTTTGTCAGCAGTTTGACCGTAGCTTCGTTAGATGGAATTTTTTCGCCATCTTTGAAAATGACTGATAATGTAAGAATATCTTCTGCTCTAGCTGCAGATTATGGCGGGATATTCATAAGCACGAATGTATTTGCTTCGGGAAAAATGTTTATAGGCTCGACAACTCATAAAAATATCAATTATCCGCGAATGCATATTTATGATAAGCACAAAAACATTCCTCAATTGGAAATGAATATGGGTTTTAGCAGTTATGACTTAGGATTAAAATTAGGATGTTCCGCTAACTCTGATAATATATTTGGCTTTCCAATTGCTAATTCCATACAGTTTGAAAGATTCTATGATGGTTTGGGATATGGAAACGCGATAGAAAATAATTATCCTCTTGGCGGATTGGTTTTTTCAGGATATGATGGAGCTAAACTTCAGGTAGCTGCAGCTATAGCAAGTTATGTAGATGGGGAGACTGGCATTGATGATATGCCCGGCAGGTTAGTATTTTATACAACTCCGGATGGCGCCAAAGATATCTTGGAACGCATGCGCATAACAAATCAGGGGTATATTGGAATATCCACCGGCGTCCCACAGGGATTGTTCGCGGTAAAGGATGACTTTGTGGTCAAAAGCGATGGCAATGTCGGCATATCGTCAACTGTTCCCACGAATACTTTAGCTGTGGAAGGTGGAATAGTGGTGAGCTCAAGCATAACGGCTCAAGGTGGTTTTTACGGCGATGGTTCGGCTTTGACAGGGGTCGTAGCAAGCGAAGTGCCCGAGTCCATAGCCATTTCCACCATGAACGCGACTGCCACCACGCCTTATGGCGGAATCAATATAACTACCAATACATTTATCCAGGGGAATCTCGGCATCGGGATTTTAAATCCTCTGGCAAAACTTGAAGTTAAAGGAAGTGATTTATTAAAGTATAACCTGGCGGTGGGAACAAGCTCGGCTTACAACATGGTTGTTTCGACAGGAGGAAACGTCGGCATTGGAACGCAGGCGCCTGCGGCTAAAATGGATGTTGCAGGTACAGAAAACCCGGGAGAATATATAATGATATTCAGGTCGGGTTCAAAAATATCAGCATGGCTGAGGAATAAATAGCGCGAAAGTGCGAGAGTGCGGAAGTGCGGAAGTGCAGAGGGCGCAGAAAAAGTGTAAGCGCAGAGGACGCAAAAGAATTTTACCCCGTAGGTTGGATTTAATGTGGTTATGGCGGGAACCTGCGGGGTAAAATTCACGCAAAGACCGCAAAAAACAGTGAAACGCAAAGGACGCAAAAGAAGCGCGAAAGTGCGAAAGCGCGAAAGTGCGAAAGTGCGAAAGTGCGGAAGTGCGAAAGTGCGAAGGTGCGAAGGGGACAAATATGGGAGAGTATAAAAATCTTATTATATTTCAGAAAGCGGAT
>CALEIX010000018.1 GCA_937898825.1 uncultured Elusimicrobia bacterium
CAATCGCTTTTTTATCTTACGATATTCCTTCGTTTTTTGCCGGAAAATTGCATTGTATCTTGACGCGGAAATACACGAAAGGGAGGGATTATTTTGATTTAGGATGGTATCTGTCCAAATGGAAAAATCTTGTCCCAAATATTATTTTACTGAACAATGCTCTGTCGCAGACTGGATGGAAAGGAGGTTCTCTTTCAGAACAAAACTGGAGGGCTTTGATTTCTAAAAAGGTGTCTGAAACAGACTGGAAAAAAGTCCGGCGCGATGTGGAAAATTTTTTGGAAAATCCCTTGGACAGGGAAGTTTTCAGTAAAGAGAACATCATGCATTTGATAAAGCCGTAAAACAAGTGAAGAAATTACCGGGCACATTAGCGCGGGAAACAATACCGATTGTTTTGAAAAGGTATAATATAATGATTTGCTTATTTTTGATGTGGAGGTTTGCTTAGCTCTAATTGTGAAAATGTAAATAACATTTGACAAAATATCGAAAATATAAAATAATGTAAATTATGGTTGACATTTTAAATATATTGCATAATCAAAATGAGATTGGAAAGGTTATTTTGGGTAGTGAAAATGGGGATTTTGAATTAAGGTATAAATCGGATATTTTGATTGAGGATTCCATCAGTTTAAGTCTTCCGGCTACAAATTTAACATATATTGAGAAAAATTTTAAATTGCCGCCTTATTTTGATATGTTTATTCCCGAGGGTTATTTATTTGAGGTTTTAAAAAATCTTATTGCAAAAAAAGAAGGGAACATAAATGAGCAGGTAATTTTTAGTTATCTTTCACAAGGAATAGAAGGAAGGATAAGTTTTAAAGGCTCAAAAGAAACAAAAGTTGTTAAAGATATTCCCGCTTTGGATGAAGTTATTAAGAATGATAGCATGGATTTTTTTGAATATTTGGTAAATATTTTTTTGCATAAAAACGCTATTTCGGGAGTTCAACCTAAAACCATTGCCGCATTGAATGATAAAGGTATTATCGGAGTTGGGGATTACATAATTAAAACTTTTGGTAAGGGATATCCTTATATTACTATCAATGAATTTATATGTCTTAATATTTGCAAAAAAGTCGGACTTGAAACCTGCCGGGCTCATCTTTCTAAAAACGGAAATTTTTTAGTTGTTAAAAGATTTAATAATGCGACTACTGGTTTTGAGGAAGCATGTTCACTTCTTGGGAAAAGAAAAGAGGAAAAATATAGTGGTAGCAATGAAAAGCTTTTAAGTGTAATATATAACTTTTCTTCTTTGCCGCAAAAAGATATAGAGGATTTTTTTAAAATATTAGCGATAAATTACATTGTTGGAAACGGCGATGCCCATCTTAAGAATTTCGGGTTAATATTTAATGATGATTTTTCTTATGTCAGGATCGCGCCGGTTTATGATGTCGTTTCAACTGTCGCATATATCCCCGATGACTTGCCGGCGCTTGCGCTTTCAGGGAAAAAATCCTGGAATGAATGGAAGGATATAAAAAGGTTTGGGACTGAAAGATGTTTAATCGAACCGACAAAGTTAGGTGTAATATTTAACGAAATTATTGATTTAATTGAAGATTCATATCAGGAAATAGATTATTATTGCAAGGAGTTTAATGGATTTAAATTTTTTGGGGAAAGGATGAAAAAATTCGTTGTAAATTCTATTAAAGAATTAAAAAAAGAGGTTTGAATGGATAATATTGATATGGGTAATTTAGTAAAGAAAGCAAGAAAAGAGAGAAAGATAACTCAGGGTGATTTGGCGCGAAAAATTGGGATAAGCAGGGCAACGCTTATAAATATTGAGAAAGGAAGATTTGGAAGTGTAAGTTTTATAAAAATCTTGTCTATTTTAAGGTCTGTTGGATATGATTTAAAAGTTGAAAGATTTAATCCTTTTAAAAAGAAATTGGATATGGATAATTAGAGTTTGAGGAAAAACTGTGTAACAGTTTAGTCCATATTTATTCTCGTCGGAGATAATAATTTAGTTACCCCAAAAAAATGTAGTGGCAAAGCTTCTGCCAAACAAACGGCAGCCTGTCCACCGATGCTGTGTGGCGGAGACAAGTGCTTTGCCTATATTGAAAGCAGAGCAATCTTGTTGATATAAATTAATTGTGCGTAGTAAAACTTAGAAGCGGCGTAGTCCACGCTGCAACTACAACCAAACACTAAACTGTTATGTTATGAAGGTTAAGCGTGAAGGCTGTTGTTCAGCAGGCGCCTTTCTTTTTTAGACCTGCTGAAAATGTCCTGGAGAAAATTATTATGTCAGATAGGCCGGTTTTTGCGGGTTTTAATATGTTCCCTTCGTTTTCGGGTGCGGGCGTGGGTTTAAAGACCGGTTTCTTTAAATACTGTCTCTTGTACACATCTGACGCTGCCGACGAATTAG
>CALEIX010000019.1 GCA_937898825.1 uncultured Elusimicrobia bacterium
CTTGAGAAACGGAGGAAAAATCTGCAGGAGGTCGCGGAGAACAAACCGGTTGAGCTCAAGGTAAAGAAAGAAAAACGCGCCGCGTAAACGAAAAATACCCCGCCATGGCGGGGTATTTTTATTTTGTGCCGCGAGACGGAATCGAACCGTCGACACCTCGCTCTTCCAATAATCTTGTCTCCTAATTTCTTAAGAGGTTGGACTATATCATCACCCTTGCGGGTGCTGGGCGCTTCCCCCGACTATTTGTCGGAGTACTCCATAAATGGATAGTCTCTACACCTTTCCCGCCATGGCGGGACTTGGCTCGGGATTGCCCCGAAGGGTTCCCCCGAATTCACCCAGTTTTCACCGCAATGTTTCCATTGCGGGGCCCAAAGAGAGCTTTAGGCGAGTGCTCTACCGACTGAGCTACCTCGGCATTTCTATGCTTCTGCAAATCTTTTCTCCCTCTGTTATTATCCTCTTTTAGTACTTTCATTATTTTATTGCAAATTATTTTACCGTCAAGAGAACAATTCCTCCCAGAATGAGCGCGATTCCGAGAATGTTCAGGATGCGGAGAGTTTCGCCGAAGAAAATAATTGAACTGATGGTGACAAGAATCACGCTTGCACTGACAAATACAGGATAGGCGATATGAAGATTGACACGGCCAAGAACGGCGATATAAGCCGCAAAAGCGCATCCGAACGACAAAACACTCAAAAGAATGTACCAGTTGGAGAAAACGGCGTGAGCCGCTTCCTCCAGCGAAGTCCACTTAACATCCGTCTCCGTGAAAACTTTTGCCGCTCTCTTTGCAAGAGCACTGCCTGCCGCCCCCCAGTGTCTTGAGAACGCAAATTGTAGATAAATTGACATTTTTCCGTCGGGCCGCCGAGAATTGAACTCGGACTACGTGCTCCCAAAGCACGCGTACTGCCATTATACTACAGCCCGCTTGTTGAAATGTTACGCTTTTGCGGCTACCATTGCAATTGTTGCCCCCGTAGTTCAACGGATAGAACAGCTCCCTTCTAAGGAGCGGATGCGGGTTCGATTCCTGCCGGGGGTACTGATTGTACTTTGTTAGCGAATGATATTTATTACCCCAAGGTACTCCAGGAGCGCCAGAATGATGATAAAAGCGAATGTTGCGATGGCGAAGTTTCGCGATATGAGACGGAAAAGCCGCAGTCCATACTCTTTTACCAAAAACATTCCCAGCGTGTAGCGGAGGGTGCGCCCTGTGATTGATGCGATGAGAAACAAGGCGAAGTTTACATTAAAGAGCCCTGCTGACAGGGTTATAACCTGATACGGGAAGGGAGTAAAAGCGCCGAAGAAGACGGTTGCGAAGGTGTATGTGGAGAAAAATTCTTCGGCTCGCGCAAACTCCGTTTCAAATCCGTAAAACGAGATTATTTTTGCCCCCAGTATGCCGAAAAACCAGCTGCCGATTATGTAGCCGATGACAGCCCCGCTTACTGAAGCCGCCGCCGTAATCAGCGCGTATTGGAGCCATCGCCTGCGGAATTCGGAGAACATAAAAAGCGGAAGGAGGACGTCGGGCGGCATCGGCAGTATAAAAGCTTCAAAGAGCGCCAGCCCGGCAAACGCCGCCTTTACTTTTATGCTGTTTCCGTATTTCAGTGCCCACGCTTCAATCTTGTCATATACGAGGGACATAAACGTATTGTACCATTTGACATTTGTATTCCTCCATCTGATATTTATATAGTGCGTGGTGGGTGTAGCTCAGTTGGCAGAGCGCCGGCTTGTGGAGCCGGTCGTCGTGGGTTCAAGTCCCATCACCCACCCAGTGATATGGTATAATCACCGAAAAGGGCGTAAGTAAGATTAAAGGTCTTGTAAAAAACATAATATGAGAAGGATATTAGTAATTACACTTGTGCTGATGGTGTTTGCGTGCCCGGCTTTGTCAGGCATAGCGAGGGCGCAAATGCCGTTGCAGAACATCCGCGAGAAGGTGACGGAGTTCGGCAAGCAGGTGATTGGCGGGAAAGCCGGAGAGACGGAGGCCACCGGAGCCCCTCTAACGGATGAGGGCGAGGTTGATGTGTCTGCAATAAAGGAACGTCTTGAAACGCGCAGGAAGACGCTTGAGCGTGTCCGGACGATTACTCCGGTTGAGTCGCAGAGTGGGATAGACGAGGCATCTGCAGTTGAGGATACTGCAAAGAAAAGGTTTGAAGAGCACACGGAGGAGATTCTCCGTACGAGCATTGCCGCGCCGAAGGACGCCGGTACAGCGGGTGAGGCCGCTGAAACAAACGCCCGGCGCGAGGCGGCAAGGATTATTGCGGAGCGGCGGGCGTTTGTTTCAGCGGCCTCACCCGCTGTACCGG
>CALEIX010000020.1 GCA_937898825.1 uncultured Elusimicrobia bacterium
GGGTGTAAACGTCCAGAAGCGCCTGAGTGGGATGCTGGTCTTTGCCGGAGCCGCCGTTTATTACCGGCAGCGGCCGATTGGTCTGATTCAGAAGCCATGCCGTTTTTTCGGCGAAACCCGCCTGGGGATGCCGCATTATAATCATGTCCACATAACTGGAAAATGTCCGCACCGTATCTTCGGAACTTTCCCCCTTTATTTCGGAAGATGTATTGGTGTCCCGTATTTCCGAAGTTTTTATTCCCAATACATGGCAGGCATTGAGGAAGGAGAGAAAAGTCCTTGTGGAGGGCTGGACAAAGTAAAGCATGGCTTTCTTGTGGGAAAGAAGCGAGGAAACATAATCGGCGCCTTCTTTGTTTTTGGTGAGTTTTCGCAGTTTTTCCGCGACGGCAAATATTTTCTCGAGCAAACTGCGGGAAAATTGCTGAGCGAACAGACAGTCAAAGAGGCGACCGTCTTTCTGAAAAAAATTCAGCTTGTCGTGCATGTCAATTTTTGAAAATTCGTTCCAATCCACAATTCTTTCCATAATTTGTTTTCCATCCATTTGTCTCTCCTGAAACCCAGACTTTTCTTATAGAAGATTTCTTTCCTTTTTGGGGGATATTGCTTTTAACTTTTGGGGCGAGGTTCATTATTTAAATTATACGATTTCCGTGTACTTGCCGCAAATAAAAACTTTCGTTCCATTTTTACTAAAATATAATTATGACGGAAAGCAATCTTATGGTTTTGCTGAAAGGCAGGAGAAGCGTAAGAAAATATCTTCCAGAAAAAGTGGACAGAAAAAAAATAAACCTTTGCCTTGAAGCAGCGCGCCTTGCGCCGTCCGCCTGCAACAGTCAGCCGTACAAGTTTATAGTTATAGACGACCGGCAAACGAAGGAAAATCTCAGGACCGCCTTCAGCGGGATATATTCTCCGTGTTCTTTCGCCCTGAGTGCGCCGGCAATTATCGCTATTGTCACCCAGAAGCAAAAACTAACAGCCCAAATAGGCAATCTCATGCAAAATATAGATTTCAGGTATGTGGACATAGGCATTGCCGGCGAGCATTTTGTGCTTCAGGCGCAGGAATTGGGTCTTGGCACATGCTGGATTGGCTGGTTTGACAAGAAGAAAGTAAATGCCGTTCTTGGAATTCCAGGTGGGTTAGCGGTTGAAGTCATGATAACCCTCGGATATCCGGCTGAGAAAACGAAAGAAAGGAGCAAAAAAAGTTTTGCAGAACTGGTGTCCTACAATGAGTACTAAATGGTTTGTTGCGGGGCTCGTTTCGGTTTTTCTTTTTTCCGGTATTCCTTTGGTCCGGGCGCAAGGATCGTGCAGCGAAGACGTCTGCCGCGAAGGAACGGAAGACCACGAAAACTTTTTTGCGGGCAGGCAAATTCTCTTTCCCACCGCGCAAAACCATAAAAAGAAACGAGAAGAAAAAAACAAAAACCGGCCATACCTGTTATTTTGATCACTGGTTATGGA
>CALEIX010000021.1 GCA_937898825.1 uncultured Elusimicrobia bacterium
TTTCAAGCAGAAGACGGCATACGAGATGTAGAGAGGTCTCGTGGGCTCGGAGATGTGTATAAGAGACAGATCTTTTTAATTACTTTTTTCAAGACTTCCTTGTCTCCCGGCAATTTCACGCCCCTTTTCAGCATGAATTCAATATCATAGACATCCCTGATTTCGCCCCTGCTCAAAAACGCCTCTATCTTGGCACGCATCATTTCCTCAATGCAAACAGCTTTAACCATAACCTGGATATTTGAATTGGGACCATACGCTATCAATCTCTCAACGCGAACATTTTTCATATTTTTCCTGATTTCAATTTTCAGGGAGCGCGGATATTTCTCGGACTTAAATTCAAAAAGCATTGTAAAGCGCTTATCACAGGAATCGGACAAATCATAGTTTTCCCGCAGAATCTTTTTCAAACGCGGGAAAAAAGCGGAAGGGTCAACCTTATCATCAAGCCAGAAGTCCAAATCCACCGAATACCTGTCCAAACCGTAACAAAGGCGAAGCATGGTCCCGCCTGCAAAAATCAATTTTGACAGCAAGCGAGCTGAATTCAGTATATTCAGAACTTCAAGCTCAAACTGTTCATGTTTTTTAAAATCCTGCATATTGTTTCACTATTTTCCGTGTCTTTTCCGGGTATCTTTTTAGCATCAAAAATATTTTACCCTTGCCAAGTTTTTTAAAGTCTATCGAAGCAAAATCCATTTTGTATTTACCAAATGAATACAGGTAAATGCAATCCAAAAAAGCCTTTTCAGGAGAGGCGATAAAGAAATTTTCAATCTTATTAAAACCGAAGTAAAATCTCTCATTTATCTTAAAATACAGAAAATCGCTTTCGCCTATTGATCTGCGAAATGTCCTTTTTACCGAAACGCTTTCAATGGAATCGCGCCTGATCTGGGTTGTCAATTCATAATATTCCAGAGCACTCATCAAAGACACATATGAGGGGACCTGCAAAACATTCGCGATTCCAAATTTGTCCTTTGCGTCGTAATCATCCCATTTCTCGGAAAAAACATAGAAATTATTCTTAAGCTTTAAAAACATTCCGTTCTTAGAGCGCCTGCTACAAAACACTCTGGCGGAATCAATCTTTATACCCAAAACACGGGAAATGTCTTCCACTGTAAAAAAAAGCGAATTCCTCAACGGCTTAAGTTTAACCCATCTATTTCCAGGCATATTTTATTAACAATTATGATAATATTATATTCCCTGTCCTTCCGTCAATTCTTTTCGCTCAATATATCCTTTCCTTAAATTTCCATTCATTTAAAACAATCCTTTTTCTCTTTCAACTAACGCCCAACTTTTTGCCCGTTAACTGCCAATTAATTTATCTTCTTTAAATAAAAAGAGGTTTTTTTCTTTTCCGGCTAAAGTCATCATATCATCGGTAAAGCCTGCCTTGCCAAACAAAGCGAAATATTCTTTTCTGTTGGGGCGCCCCCATTTAAGTTTTTCGGATTTCATCTTGAGATCGGTATAAATATTGGTTCCAAGTTTTTTATTTGACCATTTTGCTTCACCAAATAAAATCTCATTATCGAGCTTGTTAACCGCTACCAAATCAATCTCGTTATTTTTATCCCACCATCTTCCATAATTTTCAAATTCAGCCGATATTTTGCCTTTCGCGATATTTTCAAACAATATCTCGCCCGCTATTTTTTCATAAGTGACGGAAAGAACACGCGGCAATAATTCCTTTAATTTATCAGCCACTTTATTAATTTTGCCTTCTTCAAGCAAATACCTGTGCCTAAAAATCAATCGAAACCAAAAGTTAAAAAAATTATCTTCAATTATATAAATTCCCTTCCGTGTCTTTTCCGGAATTTTTTCCGTTATGGGTATCTCTTTTTTTGTTATTTGCAAATTATTAAGAATGGCTATATATCTTGATACCATTCCTTTATCAAAACCCGTTTCATTTATAATTTCCGATAATTTATGTTTACCAAGGGAAAGAGCTTCCAAAATGGCAAAATAGTTGCGCGGCTCTCTTAATTCCTCCCTTAACAAAAATTCCACTTCCTCATATAAGGGCTGCCCTTTTCTCAATATTTCTTCTTTGACGGCCATCATAAACGATTTCCCTTTAAACTTATTTAAATAAAGAGCCGTTCCGCCAACAACGCCATATATTGAAAGTATTTCTTCAAAATCTTTACTCGGGAACATTTTCCTGACTTCTTTGAATTTAAACGGTTTAACAAAAAATTGTCCTGTTCTTCTTCCGTAAAGCGGCGACTTGGGGAACAAAACCGATTGCTCCATCATTGATATGGATGAACCCGATAATATCAAGTATACCTGGGAATCCTTTAAATATAAATCCCACCCTTTTTGAAAAGAAGCCGGCACAGAAGCGTCGGTTTCAACAAGATACGGAAATTCATCTATAATCAAAACCAACTTTTCATTCTTGCTCCGCAAATATTTAAAAAAGGTTTCCCAATTATTAAATCCGGATTCAGGCAAAAATTCATCATGAAAATAGTTCCCCAAAGCTTTGGTAAGCTTTTTTAATTGATTGGCAATCGGAATTTTTTCGCATAAAAAATAAATATGAGGCTTTTTCTCGGCAAAGCGCAAAGCCAATTCCGTTTTCCCAACCCGCCTTTTACCATAAATAATAATAAGTTGGGGTTTATTTTCCCGCCACTTATTGTTTAAAAATGCCAACTCTTTTTTTCTGTTTATAAATTCCATAAAATGCCCATATCAATCTAACCCACATTAGTCTAACCTACATTATACTAATTTATACCCATTATCAACCCTACCAACTCTTCACTCCTCACTCTTCACTATTTCCCATCCTGACTTCCGACTGCCGACTATTCCTTATACTTCCTCATACATCTCTATCATTTTATCTGCAACTTTATTAATATCGTAATATTTTTCAACCATTTTCCTGCCGTTCCCGGCAATTTGTTTTCTCAAATTTTCATTATCGAGCAAAGTTTTTATACCCTCATACACACCTCCAGGATTCGTTTTGACAACAATGCCCGCTTTATTTTGCTCAATTTCCCTATGAATCCCCACCTTGTCCGATATCACTACCGGTGTTCCGCAGGCCATCGCTTCCACTGCAGCTATTCCGAAATTCTCGGAATACGACGGCAAAACGAAAACCTCCGCATTATACAAAGCTGATAATTTATCATCTCCGGAAAGCATTCCTGTAAAAATAACCCTGTTTTTTAGATTAAAATCCTTAACCCATTTTTTAACCTTCTTTTTATATCCATCCCCATCATCATCTTCTCCTGCAATAACTAAATATAAATCTTTTTCTTTAGCAATCATATCAAATGCACTTATCAGCAAATCGATGCCCTTTATTTTATGTAATCTCCCCAAAAATATAATATACCTTGTATTTCTTAATACAGGATATTTTTTGGCAAATTCCCCTTTAGAAACGAAAGATTGGAATTCATTCAAATCCAATCCATTAGGAATAACTCGTACTTTTTCTCTTAGATCTGGGAAAAAACAAAGAAACTCCTTCAATTCTTTTTGACACATCACATGAATAAACGATGCCTTATCTATTATTCTCCACCCAATTAATTTCATAAAAATATTTTTTGTGAATGCTTTAAATCTGGTTAGTTTATAAGCATCTCTCATAAAACTTCCGCGCAAGCTCAAAACATAAGGCGTATTTAAAAAAAGAGCGACAACTGCTGAATAAAAATCAAAAACGCCATTTAAATGAATCAAATCGCAATTTTCAGATTCATGTTTTATTGGGTTTATAAGTTTAAGTGAAAATGAAGGAAATATTTTTCTTGGTAAATTTTCTTTTACATATATAATATTAAAAGATAAATTTTCAACGAATTTAAGTCTAGACTTATCATAGTATTTTGGAAGCGGTGATATAACTGAAACATCAATTCCCTTATTGCTTATTTTAGTAAGTAGAGTTTTTAGGGCGAAAAAAGGCCCTCCAATTTCAGGATAAAACCCTGATAAGTATAAAATTTTCATTTTTCACCCACTTTTCCATTTATAGTTTTATGCAAATAAATTGAATAAATAATTCCTAAAAATAAAAAAATGTAATTAGGGCCATCCCAACTTAGAAAAAAATCAATTAAACTATACACACCAATGATAATTGACAATAATATCAAATCATCTTTTTTTCGAAATTTGAATAGGGAAGTTATTGGCTTTAGACAAGAAATTAGAAATAATAGGAAACCAATAATTCCAGTTTCTGATAATATTCTTAAAAATCCACTTTTCGCTACAAATACATTGTCTGCCATATAATGCAATGCATAATCAGGGATATATTTTTGAGCATATAAATGGATATTACCCAATCCTACTCCCGTTAATAAATATTTCGGATGATCAGAAATAAAGCCCATAACAGCCTCATTCCAATCTTCCATTACACTACTATTAGATTGAGATTCTGTTAATCTTACCACCGTTCTTAATTTAATCAAATCATACAATTGTGAATTGTACACAATCATCACCGATAATCCAATAATTGGAAATATATATATAAATGTTTTTTTATTGAACCCTTTTACAAAGAATATAAAAATAGAGGTAATTATTATATTTCTGTCTCTTATACACATCTGACGCTGCCGACGAATTAGACGGTGTAG
>CALEIX010000022.1 GCA_937898825.1 uncultured Elusimicrobia bacterium
TTCAAGCAGAAGACGGCATACGAGATGTAGAGAGGTCTCGTGGGCTCGGAGATGTGTATAAGAGACAGGTACAAGGGAATAGGCCTGGATAAGATAATCGGGAAGTATTTTCCTGAGCCGGGATCAGCAAGAGGAAATGAAGCAAACAAATATATATATCCTTTGACATTAATGTTCATAGGGGGTGGCAAATATATAGAAGACATTGAAAAGATAGCCGCGGATGAGGGTTTAAAAAAGATATGTAAAATAGATAAAGCGCCGACACCGACAGCGTATGGCGACTGGATCGGGGATGAGGATAAAAAGGAACACATAAAGCGATTGAGCAAGCGGATATTAAAGAGAGCGAAAGAAGAAGGATTTACGCTGGATATAGACGCGTCCGGAATAGAGGCGGAAAAACGACATGCATTGTATGCGTATTTGGGATATAAGGGATATATGCCGATGTTAGGGTTCATTCCGGAGCCGGGCTGGAGTATAGGATATGAATTTCGTGAAGGAAATATACCGCCGGCAGCAGAGAATTATGAGTTTACGAAGAGGCAGGTTGAGCTGGTAAAAGAAAGCGGCAAAAAGATATTGAGATTTCGCGGTGATTCTGCGGCATATCAGGCTGAGTTAGTAAACTATCTGGATAAAGAAGGGATAAGCTATACGATAACAGTTGTGAAAGATGATATGATAAAGTATCAAGCTTTCCTCTGGAACTTTGATAAAATGTTCCTAAGAAGAAAAATCAAGATAGGAGGAAAGCATGTTAGGAAACTATTTACCAGGAGATTATGATATTTTTGCGGGAGTTGATGTAGGCAAGAAAAGTTTTTCATTTACTGTAAGAGATCATAATGTAATGAGTAAAACCAAAACTATACCATCAGAACCGGAACAATTGTATAATTATACCATGAAACGATTTCCTGGTCAGAAAGTCCTTTTTGCATATGAAGCAGGGCCGACAGGATACCATCTTCACGATTATTTATCCGCAAAGAAACAGCATTGTCTGGTGGTCTCTCCATTGTCTATTCCAAAAGCTCCAAATCAAAGAGTAAAAAACAACCGTATTGACTCTCGAAAAATTGTTGAAGAGCTTAAAGCCGGGAAATTAAAATCTATTCGTATCCCGCAAGACTCATATCGAGAATTACGGCATTTGGTTAATCTCAGGGAGAATTATGTGCATAATCGTAAGGCAGCAAAACAGAGAATAAAATCCCTTTTACTCCATACGAATCTCTGGAAATGTTTCAAAGATACTGAACAAAACTGGTCAGGCAATTATATCCGGGAACTTAAGAAACTGCCTTGTTCTAATGCTGTTCACCAGAGATTGGATATGCTTTTAATGGATTTGGATTATGCCCGGAAGCAAACATTATCTATTCTGAACCAGTTAAGGACTTTTGTTAAAATTCACAAAGGAATTCAACAGAATATTCACTATTTGGTTTCAATTCCCGGAATAGGCTTTATTACTGCTGTAACGATACTTGGGCGCATAGGTGATCCGGGGAATCTAAGAAATGTCAGAGAATTAGCTGCGTTTGTAGGTCTCGTGCCGACCGAAAACTCAACTGGAGAAGATGTTGATCGCGGCTCAATTACACATCTGGGCGACCGCCGGCTACGCTCTCTTCTGATTGAAGCAGCTTGGGCAGCCATACGCAAAGATGCAGAATTATCGCAGTTTTATTATAGAATAAAAAGCCGACATCATATAAAAATAGCAGCGAGAAAAGCTATTGTTGCTGTTGCGCGTAAATTGACTCAAAGAATATATTGTGTTTTAAAGGAACAAAGGGAATATATAGTTAGATGAATTATATGTCTATGGATTGAAATTTGGAACCCATTCTTGGGGGACGCCTCGATACACAACAGAGCTTAGGCTCGTTTTAAAGATAGAGACCCCCAAGAGCTAAAACGAAAGAATCAAAAAGTGCGGTCCTTCACTGGATGCCACGAATAACAGATAGTTCGGGTTTTGATACTAGACGGTTGTAATAATAATGAAAGCTTGACACTTTACATAACGGATGTGTTGGTGAAGGAGACTATACAGCAGATACCGGAAACGAAATGGAAAGGACTGAAGAACAAGAAAGGACAGCCGCGGGGCTGTGAGTATACCGAGTTTATTCAGAGTATGGATGATACGGATAAAGCGTTTCGCGTAATAATGCTGAGGCGGCATAATCCGAAGTATGATTTATTCGGGAACGAACCGGGGTACTGTTATCACGGGATAGCGGCGAATTATCTGAACGGGGAAAAGGCCGGCGAACAAGCGGCAGAGTGGCGCAATGGACGGGGAAATTTGGAGAATTACAATGAAGGAAGTAAAGGCTGGTTTTAATATGGAGTATATGCCGAGCGGCGACTTTGAGGGTAACGCGGTCTGGGTCGGTATAGGGATACTTGCTTACAACTTATTCATAGTGTCGAAATTGTATTTGTTTCCGAAGGGGTGGTTAAAAAAGAAAATATCTGCGATAAGATGGCAGGGAAAGTACTGGATGGGCGAAGGTATATAAAGTTGAGGATATGTTCAACGGTGTGTGAAATATTTAATATATCTGCCGGGAATTACAGTTTGTGTTTCAATGACAGCAATAGTTGTTAATAATTTTTAGCGCAGGGCCATGGGGGATAAAAGGACAGGCGCGTCAGAAAGTCCGGATTTTACCTGGATGATTAGGGAAATCCGGTTAGTATGATGTGTATTGTAAAATTTTGTCCCGATGAAAGAAATATAGCATAGAAATTTTCAGCTAAAAAAGCTGAATTAGGCGGAGTCTGGAATCCAATGTCTGTTTTTGGGAAAATTAGTTGAAATTAAAAAGACGGCTCCTCAGATGGTAAAATGTATGCCAAAAAGAATAAGAGGAGGAACCGTCTATGAAAAAGGTAACAAAAGGTAAGGAAAAAGTAAAGGCAAAGAGGAAGTAACGCTTGACACATATGCCGGGCTGCAGCGTAAACGTGAGAATGATGAAGGATTATTAAGGAAAATGATAAGCGGAGTAAGCTGCGCTGGGTTAGTGTGTCTCTGTTGGATATAGAGCCGAGATTAAACAAGGTTAACGGTTATAGGCATCTTTCTAAATTGCGTGAAGCTATGAAGTCTGTTATAGCAGAGCGGTTGTCGGAGGAATCAGGAATGTCGCAGGCAGCGCAGAAGTGGTTTTGAGGAGCTGTAAAATTTCAACTAACGAAAGTATTGACTCATGGCAAAAAGCAGAATGCCCTGTATCTGTCTCTTATACACATCTCCGAGCCCACGAGACCTCTCTACATCTCGTATGCCGTCTTCTGCTTGAA
>CALEIX010000023.1 GCA_937898825.1 uncultured Elusimicrobia bacterium
AATGATACGGCGACCACCGAGATCTACACCGTCTAATTCGTCGGCAGCGTCAGATGTGTATAAGAGACAGGGTATGGTTGCTCGAGAACTTGGAATGTATGTCGAGCTTGTACGTCCTGGTTATCCAGATTGTATTGCAAAGCGATATGTTGGAAAAGGTAGATGGGAAGAAGTGAGAATAGAATTTGAGTATCGTAGCAAGCATTTTAATCACGATCCATCCGAATGTGATATGATAGTTTGCTGGGAACATGATTGGAAAGAGTGTCCTAAAAGTATTGAGATAATTGAACTGAAGGAAGAAATAAAGAAACTGGAGAATTTGCCTCTTGAACCGCCCGATAAGCCAAGCATTGAGGAAAAATATTCATTGAAAAAGCACTTTGATAGAGTAGGAAACGAAACTAAGAAACTTTTCGGCGAGTTTGATAAGAAAATAAAAACTATTGACGATGCAATCTATTATAAAGTAGCGAAATACAGACTTATGTACTATTCTCCGAAACGCGTGTTTGCTGCTGTTGCCTTACGCAAAGGGTTCCTGAATATACATTTATTTACAAATGGTAAACGATTAAAGGGAGTGGAATCTTTCTCAGGTGATTATGGACATAAGTGGGGTAGATTATACATCCGCAAAAAATCGGATCTGCTAAAATCAATCGCAGTTCTTAAACGTTCTCATCATATGATTAACCAGTGCGTCAAAGATAATATACCGACTGGCTGGTATGCAGAAACTGAATGATTGCGGAAAATAAAATATGGTGAATTTTACCCATTTTTTACTAAAATTCACCATTTATTTACATAAAACGGTGAATTTGATACAATAAAGCCATGGCAATATCGAAAAGAATCAAATCCCGCCTTCAAAATCTGAGAATCCAATATGATTCTCTAAAGCCGGGGAAAGAATCGCTTTTGACGATGATTGACGAGGTTGAAATACCGGAGAATGTTTACAATTCAAACGCCATTGAAAATTCAACGCTCACCCTCAGAGAAACTGAAAAAATCCTGTTAGAGCGGGAGATTTCGCGGGAAGTTTCCGTGAGGGAAGTTTTCGAAGCGAAAAACCTGGCGCGGGTTATCGAATATAAGCGCGGAAATACCCCGAAAGAACTTTCAAAAGAACTTATTTTGTCCTTGCATCAAATGCTTATTGGCGGGATCGATGATAACATCGCCGGCAGGTTCCGGAAAAAAGGAGAATATGTGCGAGTCAAAGCGCATATCGCGCCTCCGCCGGAACATGTTGAGAGCATGCTGAAAAATATATTGCTTGAATATTCAAGTGATATGCAAAAATATTTCCTGGAAAAGATGGCAAAGTTCCATCTTGATTTCGTAACCATCCACCCGTTCTGCGACGGAAATGGGCGTATAGGACGCGTCATTATAAATTGTCAGCTCCTCGCGTTGGGGTTTCCCCGCGTAATTATCCGCAACAAAGAAAAGAAAATTTATTATCGCGCTTTTAAAGAATACAGGGAAAGGGGAAATAGGAGAATAATGGAAAAAATCCTGTCGCTGGCCTTGATGGAATCGCTGCACAAGAGGATAACGCATTTGAAAGGTGAAAAAATCGTCGCTTTGTCCGAGTTTATCAAGACCAACGGATTGTCCGCTTCCGCCCTCACCAATGCCGCGAAGAAACAAACCATTCCGGCTTTTCGTGAACGGGGCAAATGGAAGATAAGCGCGGACTTCGCTTACGGGATTTCCGGGACGAACGAAACTAAAACTGTCTCTTATACACATCTCCGAGCCCACGAGACCTCTCTACATCTCGTATGCCGTCTTCTGCTTGAAA
>CALEIX010000024.1 GCA_937898825.1 uncultured Elusimicrobia bacterium
GTTCACTGCTTCATACACTATCCCCATCCCGCCGCGGCCTATCTCGCGCAGAATTTCATATTTGCCCGCTATTAATTCATTAATCGGGTCGCGTACAACCGTGTCTGCGGTTATCCGCTCTTTGGCGTTCTGGTGTCGCTTTATCACGTCTTTATATATGACATTTTCCGTTATGAGTTTTTGATATATATTACGCGCTTCTTCCATCCTGTTTTTATTCTCATATATGCGCGCTAAATCATAATATATCCCGGGATGCGACGCCAAAGGTTTCTTTACCGTCATTTCTTTGATTATTTCATCGGCGATATCATACATATCAAGATTAATGTAAAGTTCGACACAATTTGCATAATCTTCTTCATTCCAACTGCTCTTGGGTATTAAACTGAGAATTTTCAGCGCTTCTTCATTTTTTCCCTCCGCTATCATTATTTTTAGCGCGGCTCTTTTATCCTCATAAGCCCGCTCGGTTTGCGGCGGATTAATAAGAATGTTTTCTAAATTTACGTCCCAGAGTTTTATTGTGTCATCCGAACTTCCAGATACAATATATTTCCCATCAGGTGAAAATGAGACTGACTTCACATAGTCAGTATGCCCTTTTAGTGTTCTTATTAATGTGCCATCTATGCTCCAGAGTTTTATCGTATTATCATAACTTCCAGATACTATATATTTCCCATCAGGTG
Organism: uncultured Elusimicrobia bacterium; assembly: GCA_937898825.1. GTDB lineage: Bacteria > Elusimicrobiota > Elusimicrobia > Elusimicrobiales > UBA9959 > CALEIX01. The sequence goes on from CALEIX010000024.1 coordinate 693, forward strand.
AAAATGAGACTGACAATACCCAGTCAGTATGCCCTTTTAGTGTTCTTATTAATGTGCCATCTATGCTCCAGAGTTTTATCGTATTATCATCACTTCCAGATACTATATATTTCCCATCAGGTGAAAATGAGACTGACAACACATCACTAGTATGCCCTTTTAGTGTTCTTATTAATGTGCCATCTACGCTCCAGAGTTTTATCGTTTTATCATCACTTCCAGATACAATATATTTCCCATCAGGTGAAAATGATACTGAATTCACATCATTAGTATGCCCTTTTAGTGTTCTTATTAATGTGCCATCTATGCTCCAGAGTTTTATCGTGTCATCCCTACTTCCAGATACTATATATTTCCCATCAGGTGAAAATGAGACTGACAACACCGATTTAGTATGCCCTTTTAGTGTTCTTATCAAAAAATCAATCATTTCGCATCTCGCTTCGCGTTTGACAGCTTATGAATCTTTCGCCCAATATGTTATTCCTCTGTATTTTATTTCGGCGCCGGGATATAAAATCCGCGTGCCTTCCGGCGTCATTAAAAAAACAATCCCATCTTCAAGATTAAAAGAGCATTCCCCGTTTTTTTCATAAATTATGCCGATGCTTTTGAAAGAAACCGGAACTTTCTCCAGAAGCATTATAAAAATTCTGTTTTCATTGGAAGAGTTCCCTCTTCTTCCGGCATCCGGGTCTTTTATTTCATCAAAAACAACCGCACCGATGTTTTTTTCCTTTCTGCGCGTTTTATTTTTCGGGCCGGCAATCGTTTCACTTGCAATAGTAAGGTAGCTTCCGCCGCTTTCGCCGCGCTCTATATGCACGGTCATCCTGAAACCATGGGCAAGATTTATCACATCACCGTCTTCCACTTCGGATATTTTTATTTTTTCCCCGCGAATATACGTGCCGAAAGTTGAATTCTGGTCTTCGGCTATAACCTTGTTTTCCCTGACGGATATTCTTAAATGATGGTCATGGCTCACGCTTTGACCCCTTGGTTCTATGTCCGGCTTTTCTTTTCTCCTGCGAAAAACGGTCAACATGTTTTTTTTAAACAAAACAACTTCTTTGCCCGTCCCTTCCGGCGCAAGGCGCAATTTGTCGCATTTTCTGGAATCTTCAATTTCGCTTAATAAGTTTTTCGCCTTTTCCATTTCAGTGTTCTCTCTCGTTATTTCTTTAAGGAGTTTTTCACACTCAAGGATTTTGCCTTCCGAAAGCGCCTGTTCAGCTTTTTGAAATTTTCTATTCAGTTCTTCAATCCGTTCGCCCAAAGTTTTTCTGAGTTCCGCCAATTCGCCGGATACTTCTTTGTTTCCGGGTAAATCAGAGGAGTCGTTCCCTACCAGTAGCTTCTTTGAATCCGCATTCCCAAAGGTGGGAAAGTCCAGTTTCGGAACGCTCCCAATGTTTTCCGCTTCGCTCGCGGCGCTTTGAAGCCGCCCCGCCTCCGCAAGCTCCCGACAATGCGATATTTTGCGTTCTATTTCATTCTCAGCTTTCGCGCGCTCTTCCACTTTCCGGTAAAAATCATACATTTCCCTGAGATTGGGGTTATACTGCAAAAGAGATTCAATGTTTTTTTTCTCTTTTTCGCTTAAGGGTGCGTATTGAAAAAAACCGACGCTGCGGATTTTTTCTATCAATTGCATCATTTTCAGCGCCTGTATATGCGCCTGTTCGGCTTTCCTCAATTCTGCGATATTCATTTCGTTCGTTTGAATTCCCAAAACGGCACGCAAACGCTCCATTCTCTGAAGCAAATCTTCATCGCCCGGCGCGATATCCAAATGTTTCTTTATCAACTCGTATGCGGCTACGAAAGAATTTTCTCCAAAATATTTCTGGCATTGGGAAAGTATTTTTTCCTTTTCTGCGTGGAACCTGCGACGCTTGATTTTGACAAGCGCGCTTCCCCAGGCTATAAACAGCAGCGACGAACCCAGTCCGGCAAAACTTAAATATGTCCCGTAAGATAGAATTCTCTTTTTCCTTTCATAGTCCTCAAGTTTAATTTTATGCTCTTCTATATACCTGTCTCTTATACACATCTCCGAGCCCACGAGACCTCTCTACATCTCGTATGCCGTCTTCTGCTTG
>CALEIX010000025.1 GCA_937898825.1 uncultured Elusimicrobia bacterium
GTTTTACGAGCTGGATCGGCGAACTCTTTTACCTCCCGGAAGTCGGTCCTGAGCGGAATATCGCGTTTTTCAAGACCGCCGCGCCGCGCGTCTATTGAAAAAAAGCCGCCGGGTAAACATCCCGGCGGCTTCGCATATAAGGGCTAACAAATTTTTACTGCAGACGAAGTTTGTCTTTATTTATATACCCTTCGCTCCAGTCTCCGATGAACATTTCGGATTTGCGGACCTTATAATAATTTCCTTTCTCTCCGATTATGAGAACTTTTGTTCCGCGGTCAAGCTTTGTTATCGTGCCCGGAAAGAACCATGTGGCTTTTTTTGTCACGGCGGTTTTATCCTTCGCCACTATTCCCACTTTGTTGTCGTTGGTTCTGGTATACATCTGGCGGTAATTTCCGATGGTTTTGCCTTTCTCCGAAAAAGTCACATTAAGAGTGTCCGCGTCCGGGGCCACGACATCGTAAAGTCTGCCGATGTTGAGATTTACCGCGCTTTTTTCCCTGCCCCCGACGGCATTGGCTTTCAAATCGGGAACGAAAACGATTTCTCCTCGTTCGTTTCCGACCTTTATGGCAATGCTTTCAGACGGCTGAAAACCGAAATTCTTTATTTCGGCTTTTAACATAATATTTTCATTCGCTTCAAATTTTCCGTTATTGTCTTCGTCGTAAAAGGTTGCATTGAAGACTTTCAGGACCGCGTTTTCGGCGTAGTATTTATCCGCGGCGGCTATTCCTGCTTGTTTTCCCGTTTCAAAAGATACGGGATAAACTTCTGCCGCGGTTTTCGCATAGCCGTCTTTATACCCGCGCCTGGACTGTTCGGCGCAGCCGGCTTCAAAGCCTTCTTTCCGGCCGTTTACTTGCCCGTCGCGCAACCCCTCGCTCCTTTTGCCGGCGTATTCTCTGTATTTATATTCGTCGTAATAGGCGCTATAGGCGGAGTTATATGCTTCCCGGTAGGCATGTCGGTATCCTTCTTCTCTTCCTTCGGAATACCCGTCTCTGTATCCCATTGAGTAATAATCGTCGTAAGCGCGCCTGTAAGCCCTGTGATATGCTTCGTCGTATCCTTTGCGTTTCGCGGCGCGGTAAGCGCGCCTGTAAGATTTGTCGTATCCTTCTTTAAAACCTCTGTCATAAGCGCGTCTTTCTTCGGGAGTGTTATACCCTTTGCGGGCTAAATCTATGGAAAGGCCTTCAAACAAATCTTTCGTGACAAAAAAGATTTTAGTGTTTTCGGGCATTTCTGCTGGAAAAGAGTTTTCAAGTTCGGTTTCGCGCTGACTGAAACCCGCTTCAAAGCCGGCTCTTTCGCCTTTTTTCTTTTCTATTACGGCCGCTTCTGCCTGACCTTTGGCGTATCCGGCGTCATAAGATGCCTGATCCTGGAGTCCAAGTTGTTTCGCCTCGGCGTAGGCCGCGTTATATCCCGTAGTGTATCCTTCATCATAACAGCGTTGCTCGCCGGCTTGTCTGCCGTTAGCTCGTCCTGCGTTTTCCCCGTCAGTGCTTCCCCTGAGGGTTCCGGCTGACTGGTCAACTCTCCAACCGTCCCTGTATCCGGCTTGTTTTCCGTCATATTCTCCCTCGCGCTGGCCATCTCTGATGCCCTCGCGTCTTCCTACTCTTTTGCCGTATTCAAAACCTTTTCTGCGACCTTCGATTTCACCTTGTCTCTGGCCGTCTCGCTTACCCGCGTTATAAGC
>CALEIX010000026.1 GCA_937898825.1 uncultured Elusimicrobia bacterium
AATGATACGGCGACCACCGAGATCTACACCGTCTAATTCGTCGGCAGCGTCAGATGTGTATAAGAGACAGGCGTTGTCATAGGATACGACACCAGATATTTATCGGAGGTTTATGCCCGCATAGTAGCCGAGGCACTCATAGCGGAAAACATACCCGTGGTATTTTCAAAATCTGAAGCGCCCACTCCGGTCGTGGCGTGGCAGGTTTTAAACAATAATGCCATAGGCGGAGTTATGATAACCGCCAGTCATAATCCACCCCAATATAACGGTCTCAAATGGACGCCTTTCTGGGGCGGCCCTGCCACAGTCGAAATAACTTCCGACATTGAGAATTTTATCTCTTCCGTCACAAACGCCGATATAGATAAAAGCATACCCTTCAAACAGGGCACTTTTACAAAACTGGTAAAAGAGAGTGATTTTCGTTTGAGTTACTTCAACCAAATAAAGTCCCTTATAGACTACAAGGTCATTTCCAGAGCCAAACTCAAAATTGCCTGCGATTACAATCATGGCGCTGCAAGGAACTACCTCGGAGACATTTTGGAAAAAGCGAACGCAAAAATCATCCATCTCAGAAAAGACAGGGATGTTATGTTCCAGGGGAAATCTCCGGATACGGATGAAAACAATCTTGCCGAACTCTCATCGGTGGTGAAAAAAAACAAACTGCATCTTGGACTCGCCACCGACGGTGACGCCGATCGCTTCGGCATAATAGATTCAGACGGGACATGGATATCTCCCAACGCGCTTCTCGCGGCGATTCTGCATCATCTTGTCACCTATAAGGGGATGCAAGGTAAAGTAGCGCGCAGCGTAATGACTTCAAGTTTCGTGGATGCCGTGGCTAAATACCACGGACTCGAAGTAAGAGAAACGCCAGTTGGCTTCAAGTATATCGGAAATTTTTTGAGAACCGGTCAGTATTTGCTCGGGGGAGAAGAATCTGCCGGACTGTCCATTATGGGACATGTGCCGGAGAAAGACGGAATTTGCGCCTGCCTGCTTGTGGCTGAGATGGTGGCGGTAAACAGAACAAACCTAAAAACCATAATACAAAGATTGAATAAGAAGGTGGGAATCTTTCTTAACAGGCGTCTGAATATTTCGGTAAAAAACATGTATATGCTGGAAAATTTAATTGAAAGACTCAAAAGCAATCCCCCCCTCAAAATAGCGGGAGACTCGGTCTGGAGGATAAACGACATGGACGGTTTTAAATTCATCCTCAAGGACGGAAGCTGGCTGGGCTTGCGTCCCTCAGGCACAGAGCCCATGGTAAGAATCTATGCTGAATCTTCAAACGCCTCCAAACTCCATAAAATGCTTGACATAGGCAAAAAAATAATATTAGGTAAGATATAGAGTATCCTGGATTAAGGAGAGAAAACATATGGACGCTAAAATTAAAAAGATAATTGCCCGGGAAGTTTTAGATTCAAGGGGTTTCCCCACAGTGGAAGCCGAAGTGTTTCTTTCTGACGGGAGCGTCGGCAGGGCCATAGTGCCGAGCGGAGCATCCACAGGTTCTCACGAAGCCCTGGAACTCAGGGACGGCGGCAAAAGATACATGGGGAAGGGGGTCTTGAAAGCCGTGGAAAACGTAAAGAAAAAAATAGCACCGGAAATTATCGGCATCAAGGCCTTTCAGCAACGCAAGATAGACAAAATAATGCTTGAACTTGATGGAACGCCCTTGAAAACCAAACTTGGAGCCAATTCAATTCTTTCAGTATCCATGGCACTGGCAAAAGCGGCGGCGACATCCTATAAAATGCCGCTGTACGCGTACTTAAGAAAAACTTTCGAAATAAAGGACAAGACTTACCTTCTGCCTACTCCAATGCTTAACATCATAAATGGAGGCAAGCATGCCGACAGCGGAATAAATGTGCAGGAATTTATGATAATTCCGGTTGGCGCTTCCGATTTTTCAAAAGCGATAAGCACGGCCTCGGAAATTTATCAGCATCTTAAAAAGATTCTTCGCAAGCAGGGTTACACTGTATCTGTGGGAGATGAAGGGGGATTTGCACCCAAAATCTTCACTCACGAGGCCGTAATAGAGACAATCATTGAAGCCATAAAAGCGGCAGGCTACACTACAAAGGATGTGAAAATCGGTCTGGATTCGGCGGCCAGTGAATTCAACAAAAATAATAAATATATTTTTGAAGGAAGCAATCTTTCATACGAGGAGCTTACGGAAAAATACCTCGAATGGAAAAAGAATTTTCCCATAATATCCTACGAGGACCCTCTGGCCGAGGATGACTGGGAAGGGTGGGCACATTTAACACGGGACCTCGGCAGAAGAACTCTCATTATTGGGGACGACATTTTCGTGACAAATCCACAGAGACTCCAGAAGGGCCTGGATGAAAAGGTGGCAAATGCCATTTTAATAAAACTTAACCAGATAGGAAGCGTGAGCGAAACTGTGGATGTCATAAAAATGGCTCATAAATACAAATACGCTACTGTCGTGTCTCACCGCTCCGGCGAAACCGAGGATTCCTTTATAGCCGACTTCGCCGTTGCCATGAACGCCGGGGCCATAAAGACCGGCGCCCCCTGCCGCTCCGAAAGGTTGGCTAAATACAACCAGCTTTTAAGGATAGAGGAAGAACTGAAAGGCAAGGGACGTTATGCCAGAGACTTTGTGTTCCGAATTAAATAGAACCCATATGCGCTCATTGCGATGCTCCCTGCTCCCCGCTTTCGCGGGGACAAAAGGTTCATTAAAAATAATGTTTAAATTTGTAGATTCTCGCCCCGTTAGAAGTCCCGACAGGGACAGTCCGCCTTAGGCGGACTTACTTCTAACGGGGCGAGCAGCTACATCGGGGTGCGAGAGTATTTAAGTTGCGAGCGTTTGTGTATTTGAATTTTTAAGCAACGCCCCGTATTTACGTATCTACATATCTACGTATCCACGTATTTGTTGTGGGTTGTAAACTTGCGCCCAATGCGGGAGTGTTTGGAGGCCACGAAACAAGCACAAAGGAGTGGGTGTGTTGAAAAAGCCAAGAAAGCGTTTACTGATACTTGCCGCCTTCGTTCTTATTTTCATTATGTTGAGTAAAGGTTTCCGCAAACTCATAGCAAATTATATGGAATTTCGAAAATTGAAAAAGGAAGAAATTCACCTTATAAACGAAAATAAAAAACTTCAGAGCAAACTGAGAAAAATCAAAGATCCGTCATTCATAGAATATAAAGCTAGAATGGAATTGGGATTGACGCGCCCTGATGAAATTGAATACAGATTCACTCCGCCCAACAAAAACGATGAAAATAAAGCAAATTAAAGCGGGCCCTTTGGACAATTTAATCTACATAGTTTGCACAAACGCACAAGCTCTCTTAATAGACCCCGCGTGGGACAAAGCAGCCATAGACGATTTCTTGTTTGAAAACTCTCTCTCACTAAGCGCTATTCTGCTAACTCATCTTCACCCCGATCATATAAATCTGGCTGATTGCTTTGCGAAAAAAAACGAAATGCCGGTTTTTTATCACCAAAGCGACGAGTTCATGTTAGATGCTCCTTTCAAAAACGCAAAATACGTCACGGACGGGGAAAATATCTCTTTTGAAAATGAGAAAATAACAGTTATTCACACCCCGGGGCACACGCCCGGCTCATGTTGCTATCTGATAAATGAAAATCTTTTTACGGGAGACACGCTTTTTGCCGGGTGTTGCGGCAGAACCGACTTGCCGCGCTCTTCTCCTATTGAAATGGCCGAAAGCCTTGCCCGCCTTTCCCTCCTGAATCCAGATACAAAAGTGTATCCGGGTCACGCCTATAATAAGTGTAAAACCACTATAGGTGCGGAAAACCGGAACAATACGTACCTAAAACTTGCTCAGAAAAACAAGTCTGCTCTGATAAAAGAATTATCATGAAAAGGAAGACAGCAATTATCTGCGATTTTGACGGCACGATGACAGTGAAGGACATAGGAGACTCCATTCTCAAGCATTTCAAAATCGCAAACGCTCAAGAGATAGAAAAATCTTACAGTCTTCAAACCAATTTTGAAAAGTGGATGCGCGAAAAATTCAAAAAACTTACAGCAAAACCTCAGGAAATAGAAAAATATGTCCTGTCCATTGTTCAGATGCGCAGAGGCGCCTCTGACCTCATCAAATTTTGCAAGCAAAACTCCATCCCCTTTGAAATAGTGAGCGGTGGGGTCGATGTATATGCCGAGCCCATTCTTAAAAAACTGAAAATTAAAGTCAAATCTTTTTTCGGTAGAGCGCGCTATTCTTCAGATGGCTACGTCTTAGAATACCCTTTTCTGGACGAAAAAATCACTCTGGCGCAATTCAAAATGAACAGGGTTCAGTCTTACCACCGAAAAGGGATGCGGGTCATCTTCTGCGGAGATGGGACAAGCGACCTCAAAGCGGCAAAGGCCGCTGATCTCGTATACGCCACGAAAAAACTTCTAAAACTTTGCAAAGAAAAAAAAATAAAATGTCTGCCGCTCGTCACATTCTCATCTTTGCAAAAATCGCTTTGAAATTAAATGCTAAAATTTAGTTATGCACCCATACCTGTTTGAAATAGGTAATTTCAGAATGCCGACATATGGTCTTTTTGTCGCCCTGGGATATATTTCCGGCGCTTTTTATTTTATCTCCAAAAGACGCCTTGCCGATCTCTCCAAGGAAAAAGCCTATGATACTCTGTTCTGGGTGATATTAAGCGCCATTATTGGCGGCAAAATTCTTTACATTCTCACATTCTGGAACGAATTCGGCACAACCTTCCCGGAAAGGTTGTTAGAATCTTTGAGAAGTATCCGCTATGGATTTGTTTTTTATGGCGGTCTTATAACCTCAGCTACTGCCCTGTTTTTCTTCTGCAAAAGAAATGGGATTGACTTTCTGAAAACAACGGATATATTGTCCCCGTCACTTGCCCTTGGACACGCGATAGGACGACTCGGATGCTTCTGCGCAGGATGCTGCCATGGCCGTCCCACTGACTCTTTCCTGGGAATTGTCTTTTCCAATCCAGAAAGTCTGGTTAAGCCCCAATTCCTAAATATTCCCATACATCCCACACAGTTGTATTCTTCATTTTCCAATTTTGCAATTTTTTTTCTTCTGAACATGTTGCTGATGCTGCAATTTAGAAGAGATTTGAAGGCAGGCATTGTCACCGCCTCTTACGGAATCTTATATTCCTTGTCCCGCTTTATTACAGAATTTTTCAGAGGAGACGAAAGGGGATTTTCTATACTTGGTCTTTCGCAGGGGCAAATCATATCGGTAGCGGTTTTTCTTTTCTCTGCATATTTTTTCGGCAAGAGCATAAAATGGAAAATGAAAAAATAATATATGAGTCATTTCCTCAAAGAATAGACACCTTTCTTGCTTCAAGACTGAGTCTCTCAAGGCAATTTATAAAGAAAATGCTTAAAACCAGCCAAGTAAAAGTAAACGGAGAAATTAAAAAGCCCTCCTATACATTGACCGAAGGCGACGTCATCACTATACAGCCCCTAAAGCGGGAAAATTCAATTTCACTAAAGAAAATTATTATCCATGAAAATCGCGATTTCACAGTTATATCAAAACCCTCCGGCATTGCCGTTCATCCAAATGACTCAAACTGGGAATCCAGCCCCGACATCCTCCCCATGTGTGAAGAGACCATCGCCTCTCTTTTATACGCTTACGCAAAAGAAAATCAGGACCTGCCGAAACTGGGCATCGTTCACAGACTTGACAGAGGAACGAGCGGCGTAATGATTATAGGCAAAACTGCCAGGTTTTGTTCATACATAAAAAAGCAGTTTGAGTTGAGACATGTCAAAAAAGAATATCTAGCTGTGGTGCGCGGGAAACCGCGTCAGGGAAAAGGGGAAATAGAAGCACCGATAGGACGGCCCCCAAAAAGCAAAAAAAACAAGGTGTGGCCATACGGAAGATACGCACTCACAAAATTCGAAATTCTGGAAAGCGGTATAAATCACACGCTCCTCAAAATCGTTCCTCTTACCGGTCGCTCCAATCAGATAAGGGCCCACCTAAGTTACATCGGCTGTCCCATAATGGGAGACGATATATACGGCGGTCCAAAAGCGCCAAGACTTATGTTACATTCCCTAAAAATATCCTTTCCCGACCCAAAAACTGGAAGATTTCTGACATTCCAATCTCAGCTGCCGGCAGATTTCCAGTTAGTATGGAAGAACGCCCCTTAAAACCGGACATCGGCGCTTTCTAAAATTTGGAAGCCGAGGCAAAAACTCTGAAATCAATATACGGGAATATGGAATTTTTGTTTTCCACATTCGAAAGAAATTTTTCGTCTATGTTTTTGGAAAAAACCTGGTTTAAAAGCAAAAGCGCGTTGCTTACATGCTCCCTAATCCTTGAAAAAGCATAGGTTCTGTGGGAATTTACATAAATAAGAAAAGGCCAATCCGAAGCCTGGCTCAGAAGCACTTCCCTGGCCGCCTGATTTAAGGCTCTTTGATTTAGCCGGTCAAGATTCTGGTTTTTGAACCTGGTGGCAGCGGATATCATTTTGTCAGTAACGCAAATTATATCCGAATACACAGAATCATTGGATTCATTGAGCCATGCGTCAAAATATCCCTTTTCGCCCCACGACGAAATTTCCGGTTCAAAAACCGGAGGCTCTCCTATTGAATCGATATATTCTGCGGGTTTCACAATCTGCAGGGGCACGCGTTTGTTTCTTATTTCTCTTATTACCGTCTCAAGAAATCTGGGACCTTCAAACCACCAGTGACCAAATAACTCGGCGTCGTAACACCCGATTATCACGGGCTTTGAATTTTTGTGCGAATAAATTTCCTCGCATTGCTTCAAACGTTTTTCTATAAAATCCTCAACATGTTTCTTTACCGTCTCTTCAGCCGCGACAGGGTCATACAACTGCTTCTCGGACAAAGCCACATCCCTTCCGGTAATCCTATAATATTTGAGTCCGACCGGTTTTTTCCCCTGTCCCATTCCAAGATACGGCTTTATATATTCGGGGTCTGCGTCATAACCCAAATCTCGATAAAATTCCCTGTAATTGGGATCGCCCGGATAGCCGAATTGCGCGCTCCAGATATCCCTGGAAGACGTGACGTCCCTGGCAAGAATTTTCAAGTTATTGCCGGCAGAAACGGGAGAATAAACTCCCATGTCAAATTTCTCTAAAGCGTGCGCTTCAAGGAATGTGTACTCAAATCCCGAAAGTTTCAAATATGTCTGCAGTTTCTTTTCATAGGCGCATTCCGGGAGCCAGAATCCCCTGCTTTTTTTGTTGAAGCGATAAAGATAATCATCCGCCGCAACCGCCATTTGCGCACGCACCGCTTCGGGTCTCGGCAAAAGAGGTAAAATGGCATGGGTAGCCGAAGTCGTCATAATCTCAATTAACTGCGCCTGAGAAAACTGCTTGAAAGCACCTACGAGATCCCCATTATACTTATCAAGCGTTGCCTCGGCGGAAGAGTAAAGATTATAATACATGTCAAGCGTTTTTCGAATAACGGGATTTGTGACATTCTCTTTTTCTTTGGATATCAGTTTCAACCTTTTGGCTACATAATCGCTCAATTTGCGCTCGAGCTCTTTGTTTTCAAGCATGGCGCTCAAGGTGGGAGAAAGAGAAATAGCAATGGAAGGGTGCAGCCCGTCTCTGGAAAGATTTTCAATAAAAGAAATTATCGGGATATATGTTTCAACTACCGCTTCAAAAAACCAGGACTCTTCCACGATATCTATATCGCCCGGATGATAAACATACGGCAGATGGGCGTGAAGCACAAACATCAGCGAACCCTTTGAACTCATATCTGGCCTCTTTTGAAAAACTGCGAACCGTATGTATAGTTTACTTCCTTGCTTTTTCCGACAGGAGCAAGTATCACATTGGACTCAAGCAATTTCATTTCTTCGCCCTTTTCATTTCTCGCATAAAGCGATGCAAAATACTCTCCTTCTTTCACTGGCATTTGAATGTAATTTCTATTGTCGTTAAAATCGAACTTGAAAGAAAGGACAGGAAGCAACTCGCTCAAAGCAAAAATTCTCAGCTCTACCTGCCTGGTATATATCCCTTTTTCAAAATTTCTTTCGTTCGTTTCATTAAACGACCAGAGCACAAAAAGAGTTTCGGGATTTTTTATGAGCAGAACCAATTTTTCACCTGAACAAATATTCACATTTTTTTCGCTCATGATTCACCCTTTCTAATTTTATAGCAAATTTTTTCCCAAAACATCCACCTTTTGTAAAAAATTTTTGCATTCGTCTCTTAATAAGCAGCGTGACCCTTCAGGTCACAGGGCACAAGAGCACAGGAACATAAGAGCACAAGTCGTAAGTCGGAAGTCGCAGGTTACAAGTTACAGGTTGCAAAAGTAGTGTGACCCTTCAGGGTCGCCGAATATTTTTTTCCGTAGCTTTCCGTAGTCACTTGATACATTGCCTCGCCCCGTTAGAAATCCCGACTGTAGGGACAGTCGCTTTCAGCGACTTATTTCTAACGGGGCGAGCACTACGACCTGCGTTTAAGCGCGCCAAGGGCGCGCGGCTACATTACTGTTTTTTCTCTTCACTTTTCACTCTTCACTCTTTATCCTTTTCCGCCGTCCAGCCGTCTTGCCGTCTAACCGCCCAGCCGTCCAGCCGCTATTTTGGCAGAGCTGCGCTCTGCAGCTACAACTAACTCCCGACTCCTGACTCCTGACTTCCGACTCCTAACTTATCCTTTATCCTTTATCCTCCCTACCCCGACACTCCTACCCACACAACACTCCCGCATTGGGTCGTGGGTTGCAAACTCGCGTTCAATGCGGGAGTGTTGGGGTCAGCGATATTTGAAACACCGCCTTTTTTTTATATTATAAGAGTAGGCGCGATTTTTTAAAAAACAGCGTCTTAAAATTTCGCGAAATCGATTTATGCCACTTCAAAACATCTGGAAAGGAGGCGCAAAGTGAAAGCCATCGTCAAAGAAAAGCCGGGTTTTGGTGCCAAATACGCCGACATAGACATTCCTGTCATAAAGCAAGACGAATTACTGATAAAAATAGACCACGCTTCAATATGCGGAAGCGATGTTCCGATATACAACTGGACGGGATGGGCGCCGCAAAGAATTAAACCCCCAATGGTTTTCGGTCACGAAATCTGCGGCGAAGTAATCGAAATCGGCAAACTGGCAAAGGGTTTTTCAAAAGGAGATTTTGTTTCGGTTGAATCCCATATATTTTGCGGCTTATGCTATCAATGCAGAAACGACCAGAGGCACGTGTGCAGAAACGTGAAAATAATAGGCATTGACACTCCCGGCGGTTTCTCGGAATACGCGGCCATTGCTGCAAGGTGTGCCTGGAAACACACAGACAATTCGCTGAAAGATATCGGCTCAATAATGGAACCGTTCGGCAATGCCGTTTACGCTACTCTGGCGGAAGATGTGGTGGCCCAAAATGTTTTGATTTGCGGTTGCGGACCTCAGGGGCTATTTGCAGTGGCTATAGCCAAAGCAAGCGGAGCCAAAAATGTTATTGCTGTGGACGCAGCGAAATACCGCCTTAAACTGGCGGAAAAAATGGGAGCGGATTGTATTCTCGAGGCGGCGGATAAAGACATCTACAACAAAATAATGAAACAGTGCAAGATACAGGGAGGCATGGATGTGGCAATAGAAATGTCCGGAAATAAAAACGCCATTAATCTGTCTCTTAATGTGTTAAGACCCGGTGGCAGGTTTACAGCCTTTGGACTGCCCTCAAAAGCGATAGAGCTGAATTACGCAAACGACATAGTTTTTAAAGGAATAAAAATTTACGGGATAGTTGGAAGGGAAATTTTCAAGAGCTGGTATAAAATGGAAAGTCTGCTCAAATCCCGGTCAGTAGATCCGCGCCCGGTGATAACTCACCGCTTCAGGTTTAAGGACTACAAAAAAGCTTTTGCCGTAATGAGCTCAAAAGAAAAAAAATGCGGGAAAGTATTGCTCCTGCCATGAGCCCCGTTGGAGGCGAAATCTCTAACGAAACAAAAGCAATTCTAACGGTTCTCTAACGGAGCAAGATTCATCAGCACTGGAAACTAACATATCTATTTATTAGGCAGAACAAGAATAATGGAGGTGCCTTATGAAATTCTCAACCCTTAAATTTGCCGGGGAAGAAGTAAAAAAACTTAAAAAGGAAAAACGCTTTCTTTCGCCAAGAGTTCTCTTTTCCGCTCAGGATGCGGTGGCTGTAATAGACGGGAAAAAGGTCGTTAACCTGACATCCAATAATTATTTGGCCCTCGCAAACGACCCGAGAGTGAAAAAAACGGCTATTGAAGCCGTGAAAAAATACGGCGTAGGAACCGCGGCCGTCAGAACAATTATCGGCACAATGAAAATTCATGAAGAACTTGAAAGGAAATTTGCGAAATTCAAAAACGCCGAGGCATCTATACTTTTCCAGTCGGGTTTTACCTCAAACGTAGCTGTGTGTCAGTCTTTAATGACAAGTGAAGACGACCTTCTTATCTCGGACGAACTCAACCACGCCTCTATCATAGACGGAGGAAGGCTTGCAAAAGCTACAAGAAGAATTTACAAACATGTTGATATGAATTCCTTAAGGGCAATTTTAGAATCAAAAGAATCAAGAAAAGCCAGAAGGAAAATGATAGTTACCGACGGAGTATTCAGCATGGACGGAGACATAGCGCCTCTGGATGAAATAGAAGATCTGGCTCATAAATATGGCGCTTTTATAATGGTAGACGACGCGCACGCAAGCGGGGTTATAGGCAAAAAAGGCAAGGGCAGTGTCGACCATTACAATCTTCACGGAAAAATAGAAATACAGATAGGAACCCTTTCCAAAGCCTTTGCGGCGGTGGGCGGTTATGCTGCCACAACAAAAATTCTCCGCGATTACTTAGCTTCGGTCGCAAGACCGTTCTTATTTTCCAGTTCACAGCCACCTTCGGTGGCGGCCACATGCCTCGCCGTTTTAGACATACTGATGAAAGATTCAAAGATTTTAAAGAGGTTGTGGGAAAACACTCACTTTTTCAAAGAGGAATTGAAAAAAGCGGGTTTTGACACCGGGAAAAGTGAAACACCGATAACCCCGATAATGGTTGGCGACACCAAAAAAGCAATTATCTTTTCCCAGAATCTTTTCAAAGAAGGAGTCTTTGCACTTTCAATAGGTTACCCCACAGTTCCAAAGGGAAAAGAAAGGCTCAGAGCCATAGTAACTGCAGGCCACACTATAAAAGACCTGGAATTTGCCGTTGAAAAATTTATCAAGGTGGGCAAGAAATTAAACATAATATAACTCCTTAAGCAGAGTCCTTTGACGACGGCCTAAACACTGAAACTATTGATTCTCCTATTACCCAAATGGACAAAATGAGGAGGATAACAGCTGTAAAAAAAACAAAATTATAATTTTGGGTAGATGCAAACTGCGTTATCTTTGAAAAGAGTGCCCACACTGTCATAATTAGCATGAAACCCGCAGGGAGAAGTATAGTGCGCAATATCCCCACCTTTTCTCTTTTCGCCCATATATAAATTATCACAAGCACAAGAGCCGCTAATAACTGATTGGTTATTCCAAAGAGCGGCCATACAAGTTTCCAGCAAGGAATCATATTACCAGAGGCGTCCTTGATACTGACAGTAAGCAAAATTAAAGGCAAAATGATGGAAATCAAAGTGGCTGATATTCTAAGAAGATGCCCCTTCTGCCAGCTGCCGATAATTTCCTGAAAAATATATCTCGCTATTCTTGTGGCTGTGTCGAGAGTGGTAAGCATAAAAGCTGAAATCACTAAAAGCCCGAAAGTTTTTCCAGTTTCGGGAGAAACGCCTACAACAGCGGAAAACTTAGCCAGGCCAGAAGCGAAAATCATCGCCGGGGGCATCTTCCCGGCGGAACTGCCTTCGGCAATAAGCATGACGGCGCCAAGCGCGATCAAAGCAACCACCGCCTCTAAAGCCATGCCCCCATAACCTATAAACCTCCCCTCTTTTATGTTTGAAATCTGCTTAGAGGTCGTACCTGAAGCAACAAGGGAATGAAAACCTGACACCGCGCCGCAAGCAATAGTAATAAACAAAAACGGGAATAACGCGCCTATCTGCGGTGAAGAAAAAGTTCTGAAAAATGGATATGAAATATTGAAATTACCAAAGAAAAGACCTATAACCCCCAGAGCGACAGAAACATAAAGCAAATAGCTTGAAAGATAATCCCTTGGCTGAAGCAAAAGCCAGACAGGAAGGACCGAAGCCAAAACGCAGTAAATCAGCAAAATAAATATCCACGAGGACTTGCCCAAAACAAGAAAGGAAAACTTCAGACTCAGCACGCCACCGATAAAAATAACAAGCAAGGCGATTATCGTCGCGAATGACAACTTGACTTTATAGCGGTAAATGGAAATACCCGACGCAAAAGCGATAAGAATGTATAATACGCTTATTTGCGAAACAGCCGGCTCTCTGGAAAAAGTAAAAGCAGTTATGTCGGCGAAAACCGCCACTACATACATAAGCGCAAGCCATATAAATACGAGAAAAATTTTATAGGTTCTTTTGTTGATATAGAGATTCGCGATTTCCGCTATGGACTTGCCCTTATGCCTGATTGAGATTATCAGCGAGGAATAATCGTGAAGACCGCCTATAAAAATGGTACCGAGGACAATCCACAGCAATGCGGGGAGCCAACCAAAGGCTATGCCCGCTATAATCGGACCAACAATGGGACCTGCGCCGGATATTGACGAAAAGTGGTGCCCGAGAAGCACAAACTTGTTGGTGGGCACATAATCCACCTTGTCGTTAAATTCTGCCGACGGCATGATTTCAGCAGGATTTACCTTATAACTTTTTTCCAGGAAACCGGAATAAAAGCGATAACCAAGATACAAAGCCAAAAAAGATATTAGCGAAATCAGAGCCATCATATTTTGATTATAATATTTTGGTCAAAAAGAGAGCAAACAAGCGCGCGCAGGAAGAATGATACCATTGCCGGTTATTACAATATCCAACGCGATTAATCAAAGACAGTAGCATCCTATTTTCTGAACTGACGTCTGTCGGCGAATACAAGCGGAAGCGAATATTCTTCACACACCTTTGCGCATTGTGCATTCTCCCGGGAAGAGGAGTTTTCCGGAGATACAATAGCGGAAACCTTGCATTTCACAATCTCATTTACAAGATCGCTCGTAAGAGGCATATCAGAAGCGAAAACAAGCATTTCATTAGCGGCAAGTATAGGATGATTTTTCCTCAGTTTTTCCACGGCTTGCAAAACGCTGTCCGCAGAATCTCCCTGACCGTCAGCAATTGAGAGAATTCTGAAATTGTTCAGAAAAACGGCAGAATAGGATTTTGCGAATTTGACTATGTGCCAGGCCTTTTTCAAAAGATTCATCTCAAAAGGCGAAGGCTTGCGGGTATTTGCGCTTCTGAATTTTTCCTGCTCGTGTTCTATGCCGCGCGCGAGGACTCCACCACACACCGAATGAATCTCCACATCATTAGGAATCCCAAGCAACGGTTTGAAAACAATTAATTTCAGTCTTTTCTTCATCTTTAAAAGATTCAAAGCCTCGCCCGAATACTCCGGGGCAAGCACCGCCTCTACCTTGCTTTTAGACAAAATTCCGCTTGTTTCTAAATCTACTTTTTCATTGAAGGCAATTATGCAGCCCTCAATTCCCCGGTCAGCAACAGAAGAGAAATTTTCAACCGGGGACCTGCCGAAAGCAAGCGATTGAATATGCATATGTCTCAAAGCAAGGCATCCGTTTTCAAACCCGGAAATAAGCTCAAGAGCATAATTAATGTCCATATAATGATTGTACGTGAAACTCTTTCCTTGAATTATTTTTATTGCCGACATGCCCGTCGGTGGAATCTGGGTCAATTTGTAAAAAAAACATTTCTGGTTTTTGTCCTCGCCCTGCACATCCGCCATTTTGGTAAGAGGAAGCACGGCATTTTCAAGTTCCAGCAGATTGTTCTTGCCCGCCAAATAATTTGACACCGCTGCGTCGTAATAGGCGCAGTAATTATACACTTTGGCTGCAAGTTTCTTTTTGGTTTCTGCGGAAACATCTCCCTTTTCGGCTATTTTTTTATAAACAAAATCATAATCTCTGCTGTCGCATAAAGCAATTATGTTCCTGAATTTTGAGGCGGCCGTTCTTAAAATAGTTATGTTAAATGGATCCAGATACTCGGGTAATTCTTCAACGCTGAAATTATCCTGTCCGGTTATTTTTTCCAGAGGATACAAATCGGCTACAACTATGTGAGGCTGAGTGGGGAGGGCGCCCGGCAACCCAAGAATAGAATTCAAAACCGAATTCAGCATAACGTTTTTAATTTGCGCGGACTTAACATCAGAACGGTGCAACAATTTGTAGGTGGCTCCCGTTGAAAAAATATCGTATCCCAGTCCGCGCAGAGCATCGGCCAATTCGACAATAAGCTTTCTATTGTAAACACTTATGAATACGCATTTTTTCATAAACCTTCCCCATTCATCCCTTTATTATCCTCATGAATTCCTCTTCACTTAATATTTTGACTCCAAGTTTTTTCGCTTTGGTCAGCTTCGAGCCAGGATTTTTGCCGCTCACGACATAAGTGGTTTTCGAGGAAACTGAAGAAGAAAATCGTCCTCCAAGTTTTTTCACCGCTTCTTGCGCCTTTTTGCGCTCCATTTCCTCCAACTCTCCTGTAAACACAAAGGATAAGCCGCTCAATTTTTGTTCACGCGTTCTTTCCTCAACTTTCATTGAAAGACCGGCCTTTTCAAGCTCCCTTAGCAGTTTCTTCACGTTGTCATTTGCGAAAAAAGAATTAACAGACTCAGCTATTATAGGACCTATTTCCGCAACTTTCGAAAGTTCCTCGATGGAGGCGCATGCTATAGAATTAATGTCACCGTATTTTTCAGCCAAAATTTCGGCTATTTTTTCGCCCACATGCCGTATACCCAAAGCATACAGCACCTTCGACAAAGGTTTTTTCTTACTATTTACTATCTCCCTTAAAACATTTTCTGCCTTCTTGCTTTTAAACAAATTAAGCTTTAACAAATCCTCTTTCGAGATTTTGTATATGTCCGCGTAAGTTTTCACAATGCCCCTGTCCACCAGCTGCTCAATCACAGACTTTCCCATTCCTTCTATATCCATGGCATTCCTTGAAGTAAAATGCATAAGACTCTTCTTTATCTGCGCCGGGCAAAGCGGATACGAGCATCTATAAGCCACATCCTCTTTTACAACAGGGCTGCTGCAAACCGGGCACCGCCCGGGAGGAACAACTTTCGGGAGTTCTCTTTTTCTAGCCGAAAGGACAATTTTGACCACTTTGGGTATAACATCGCCGGCTCTTTCTATCACAACTCTGTCACCAATTCTTGCATCAAGCCTTTCTACTTCGTCAAAATTGTGCAAAGTCGCGCTTGAAATTGTCACCCCGGAACATTTTACCGGCCTAAGTTTAGCCACTGGCGTTATAATTCCAGTTCTTCCCACGGAAAACACTATATCCTCAATCTCAGTGGTAGCCTGTTGCGAAGGGTATTTAAAGGCTATAGCCCACCTGGGGCTTTTCGCAGTAAAACCCAAAATTTCCCTCAAAGCATAGTCATTCACCTTAACAACTATTCCGTCTATTTCATATTCCAGCTCTTCTCTTTTTTTCAGGAGGTTCTCGTAGAATTTGATTGCGCTTTTTTCGTCCCGGCAGATTCTGTTCAGGGACGGGACAGAAAAGCCTGAATTCAAACAGTAATCTAAGTACTCGGAATGCTTTTTAAAGTTCACCCCCACACTTCTGCCCGCGGAGTGCACATAAAATTTGAGTTTGCGCCCGGCACAAATAGAAGGATCTTTCTGCCTCAAAGAACCCGCCGCGGCATTTCGGGGATTTGCGAAAGGATCCTGACCGTTTTGGAGCTGTTCTTTTCTCAAGTCCTCAAAATCCTTTTTTTCAAAATAAACTTCTCCTCTGACCTCCAACTCTTCCGGAGGATTTTTGCCAAGAAGTTTCAAAGGCACATTTCTTATCGTTTTTACATTCGCTGTAACATCTTCGCCGACTCTTCCGTCACCTCTGGTAGAAGCGCGGAAAAAAATTCCCTTTCTGTATTCCACGGCGCAGGAAAGACCGTCTATCTTAGGTTCAGCAATAAAAACGACATTTTCGGTTTTTAGCAGACTCTTTATTCTTTTGGCCCAGTCTAAAAACTCTCCCATGGAATACGAATTGTCGAGGGAAAACATCCATGGTTCATGAACCACGGGAGAAAACGCCTTGTCTGGAATGCCGCCTACCCTCTGCGTGGGCGATTCAGGAGTAATAAGATGGGGATAAGCATCTTCAAGACTCTTGAGTCTTCGCATCAACTCGTCAAATTCGCCGTCCGATATTTCAGGATTGCTAAGGACATAATAAAGATACTCATGCCTTGAGATTTCTTCCCGCAGTTTTTTTATTTCTTCGGCAGGGCTCGGCATTTTACGTCTTCGTTGACTTGGCAATGCTGTCCAGAACTCCGTTTACAAATTTTCCGGATTCCTGGGTGGAAAATTTTTTGGCTATTTCAATAGCTTCGTCTATTATCACCGCAACGGGAGCCGTATGAAGCAATTGCATCTCGCAAACCGCCATTCTTATGATATTTCTGTCAACCGGCAACATTCGCTTAATATCCCAGTTCCTGGCCGTAATAATAATCGTGTCGTCAATCTTTTTTAAGTTTGAAACTGCCGCGAGATAAATTTTTTCGTAAAACTGAATCACGGAAGAATCTTCTTCAACCGAGTTTTTTATTATGTTTAAAATTTCCTGGTAAGGAATAGTGGTGGTATCCGCAAGATAAAGGGATTGAAGACACAACTCTCTTGCTATTCTTCTTCTTTTCATAATGTAAATAATGCAAAGAACCTGCTTATATATTATCAAAAACCGCAAGCGTAAACAAGAAATATGTAACCCCGCGGGTTACGATTTTATTAATTAGAAAGTTTTCAGTAACCCGCGGGGTTGCTAAACGGTTGTATAACAGAGAACAATTTTTGTAGACTTTTGAATATACCTTTACGGAACAAGGAGGCAGCATGGGTGTTTTATTAATTATCGCGGTAGTTCTGATTCTTTCCTCAATCAAAGTGCTAAAAGAATATGAAAGAGGCGTAATTTTAACTCTCGGAAGGTTTTCCGGAGTTAAAGGGCCGGGTCTTATCATAGTTATCCCGGGAATTCAGCAAATGTTTCGAATAAGCACAAGGGTTGTTGTGCTTGACGTACCCCCGCAGGATATAATCACCCTGGATAACATCTCGGTCAAAGTCAACGCCGTGGTTTATTTTAGAGTTCTCAATCCGGAAGCAGCCGTTTTGAACGTAGAAAACTACATGTACGCGACAAGCCAATTCTCGCAAACCACCCTCAGAAGCATATTGGGTCAGGCCGAGCTCGACGAGCTTCTGGCAAAGAGAGAAAAAATAAACAAGCAGCTTCAGGAAATAATAGACCTCCACACAGAACCATGGGGTATTAAAGTTTCAAGCGTGGAAGTCAAAAATGTCGACCTGCCGCAGGAAATGCAAAGAGCCATAGCACGGCAGGCTGAAGCCGAAAGAGAAAGAAGAGCCAAGGTTATACACGCCGAAGGCGAATTCCAGGCTGCAGAAAAACTTTCAAGCGCAGCATCTATTATAGCCAAAAATCCGGCAGCAATTCAGCTAAGATATCTTCAGACGCTGACGGAAATAGCAACGGAAAAAAACTCCACTACGCTTTTCCCGATACCGGTGGATCTCATTAGTTTGTTTTTGAATAAAACAAGACAAAATTGAGAAAAAAAGAGGCGGCATGTGGCGGCAAGGTTCATGTGTCGCTTTTTCCTTTCTTTTCATGGCCGGCATATATATACATATCCCATTTTGCAGAAAAAAATGTGCTTATTGCGATTTCGCGTCTGTCCCGGGAAAAGAACGCGAAGTTAAGTCGTACCTAAAAGCGTTGCATATTGAAATACAGTTAAAATCAGGCGTTTTGAAAAGTCCGGATACCCTTTATATCGGCGGCGGCACTCCCAGTTTTCTTAAAGCAACGCAAATCGCCGAAATTCTTGAAAACATAGAAAAAATAATCCAGCCTTTGAACAAATTCAGTGAAATAACTTTCGAGGCAAATCCGGAAAGTTTGTCCATGGACAAAATAAAGATTCTCAAAGAAAAAAGTGTAAATAGGATAAGCCTCGGGCTCCAGAGTATTCATAGGAAATCTCTTAAAAAACTCGGCAGGTTATCATCTCCAATAAAATTTCATGAGGCGTTTTTAGTTTTGAGGAAATCGGGCTTTAAAAATATAAATGCGGATATTATGTGCGGAATTCCCGGCGAAAATTTAAAAGATTTCTCAGAAACCTTGAGGTTTCTTCTGAACCTGCGCCCGGAACACATATCCCTGTATTCCCTTGAAATCCATCGCGGGACTCCGTTTTCCAGAATGAAAATGCAGATAAACGATGATTTGGCAGCGGAGATGTATGCATTCGCCAGAAAAACTTTAATGGAAAATGGTTACAGTCAATATGAAATATCCAATTTTTCACTGCCCGGTTTTCAATCTCTCCATAATTTGAATTATTGGAACAACGGAGAATATCTGGGCTTTGGACCTTCTGCTGTTTCATACATTTCGCAAAAAAGGCAAAATAATGTAAAAAACCTAAAAAAATATATAACTTATCTAATTGAAAAAAGGCAATGTCCCACAGTCAGAACTGAAAAGCTCAAAGGTCGGGAAAAACTTGCCGAAAAAATAATGCTCGGACTCAGGAAAACCGACGGCATTGAACTGGGAAATGATATATTTATAAAATTTAGAGAAATTGTAGATATTATATTATAAAAAATTAAAATTTTTTTCAGGGGTAAAAGATGAATTTTGATTTATCTGAAGAGCAAAAAACAATTCTTGAACTTGTGGAAGAGGTAAGTGAAAAGGAAATAGCTCCTGCAGCTGACCAGGTAGCAGAGAAGGGGGAATTTCCCCAAAAAAATGTAGAAAAATTAGCCAGTCTTGACCTTTTTGGAATAACCATTCCTCAGGAATACGGCGGATTGGGAATGAACTATCTTACCTGGACACTTGTGGCTGAAAGGATTTCCCAGGCCTGTGCAACCACTGGACTTATTTTTGGCGCAAATCTTCTTTGCACCTTTCCTCTTTTAAACTTTGGCAGTGAAGCTCAAAAGAAAAAGTACCTTCCTCCTCTGGCCAGAGGAGAGGCTTTGGGTGCTTTTGCTTTGACCGAACCCGAGGCTGGTTCGGATGCCGGTAATGTTCAGACAACGGCGCGAAAAGAAAAGGGAGGGTATGTTTTAGATGGAAACAAAATATTTATAACCAATGGAGAAGTGGCTGATATTTACATCATAATTGCCAATCTTGACAAAAAGAGAGGAGCCAGAGGTCTTGCAGCTTTTATAGTAGAGAAAGGAACAGAGGGATTTTCCTTCGGACAACATTTTAAGAAAATGGGACTTGAAGCTTTGCCAAATGTAGAGCTTATTTTTAACAATTGTTGGATTCCAGAGGAAAATCTCCTGGGAAAAGAAAAACGGGGATTTAGAATAGCTATGCAAACTTTTGCTGCGGGGAGAATTGGGGTTGGAATTGGGGCTCTTGGTATTGCCGAAGCTGCTTTTCAGAAAGCAAGAGATTATGCAAAAGAGCGCATTCAGTTTGGTCGTCCGATTTCCAGTTTTCAGGCTGTCCAGCATATATTAGCTGAGATGGCTACCAGAATTGAAGCTGCCCGTTATCTTCTGTATAAGGCTGCCTGGCTTTTAGATCAGGGGCAGAATTTTGAAAAGTACGCTTCCATGGGAAAACTTTATGCCTCTGAGGCGGCTATGTGGGTGACCACGAAGGCTGTTCAGGTGTTGGGGGGATACGGTTATATGAAAGACTATCCTGTAGAAAGATATATGAGAGAAGCGAAACTTTTTGAGATAATAGAGGGGACATCGGAAATTCAGAGAAATATTATAGCTAACATTGTCTTGAGGGAGTGAAATGCATATAGTAGTTTGCATTAAACAGGTTCCAGATACAGAAGAATTGCCAAAAGTAAAAATTGATCCCAAGGATAATACCATTGTAAGAGAAGAAGTAAAAAACATCATAAATCCCTTTGATGAGAACGCAATAGAAGAGGCATTACGAATAAAGGAAAAAAAATCCGCCTCAGTGACTGCCATTTCCATGGGTCCTCCTCAGGCGGAGGAGGCTTTAAGAAGAGCTCTTGCCATGGGTGTTGATGAGGCTATTCTTATCTCTGATCCAGTTTTTGCTGGATCAGATACATGGGCTACCTCTTATGTTCTTTCCCGGGCTATAAAAAAATTGGAGCATTTTGATCTGATACTTGCAGGAAAACAGGCTATTGATGGAGATACGGCTCAGGTTGGTCCCGGTATTGCTGAATGGTTGGGAATACCTCAACTCACCTATGTGCGTAAGTTAGAAGTTAAAGATGGTTCAATAGTTGCCGAAAGGGCTCTTGAAGATTACTTTGAAGTCATAGAAACCAGGCTTCCCGCTCTTGTTACGGTAACAAAGGAGATTAATGAACCACGCTATCCCTCCCTTAGAGGTCTTCTTTTAGCAAAGAAAAAGGAAATACCCATTTGGAACAACGACTACTTAAAACTACCTGTTGATAAAGTTGGCCTTGATGGGTCGCCCACCCGGGTCATTAAAGTATTTATCCCTAAGCTTCCTTCTAAAGGAGAAATAATTGAGGGTGATTTAAATCAAAAAGCTGAAAGAGTTATAGAAGAATTAAAGAAAAGGAACCTTTTACGATGGCTAAGATAAAAATAATCCTTGATAAATGTACTGGATGCGGGAAATGCGTTTCTTCCTGCCCCTTTTCTCTTATCAGTATTGAGGAAGATAAGGCAAAAATTGCTGTGGGATGTACTTTCTGTGGGGCCTGTGTTGAGGTCTGTCCCTTTGAAGCAATTGAACTTGAAAAAAAAGTAAGGCAGGTGGATCTATCAGAATACAAGGGGGTGTGGATTTTTGCGGAACAGAGAGAAGGAAATTTTATGCCCGTAACTTTTGAACTTCTGGGAGTGGGAAGAAAACTTGCTGACGAGCTTGGAGATGAACTTTCAGCTGTGGTTTTGGGGTTTAATATTAAGGATAAGGTGGAGTTTTTGCAAAAATATCCGGTAAATAAAATATACGTTGTTGATGATCCTTTGTTAAAGACCTACAGGACAAACTTTTATGCCAGAGCCCTCTTTGATCTGGTCACAAATTACAAGCCTCAGATTTTGCTTATGGGAGCTACCACGCTGGGAAGAGACCTTGCTCCACGTGTTGCCACACGTCTTGGGACAGGACTCACGGCAGACTGCACTGCTTTTGAAATAGATGGGGAGACCAAAAACCTGGTTCAGATCCGTCCCGCTTTTGGGGGAAACGTAATGGCCAGTATTGTAACCCCTTACCATCGGCCTCAGATGGCTACGGTAAGGCCCAAGGTTATGCCCCGAATTTCCCCGGGAACAAGTTCAAAAGGTGAAATCATAGAGTTTGTGCCTGACTTAACCGGTGAAGATGAACTGGTAAAGGTTATAGGTCAGATTAGAGAGGAAAGTGACGTCCAGGATTTACAGGAGGCTGAAATAATAGTGTCAGGAGGAAGAGGTCTTGGGAAAGCTGAGAATTTTAAATTAATAAGAAGACTGGCTGAGCTTCTGGGGGGTGCCGTAGGAGCTTCTCGAGCAGTGGTAGATGCAGGATGGATTCCCTCTTATCACCAGGTAGGTCAAACAGGCAAAACAGTTCAGCCCAAGCTTTATATTGCCTGTGGAATATCTGGTGCGATTCAGCATCAAGTAGGAATGAGAAATTCTGAAACAATAATTGC
>CALEIX010000027.1 GCA_937898825.1 uncultured Elusimicrobia bacterium
AGCCGAACGCCAGAGGGCGGGATTTGCTCGTGCCGCCCGTCCCTTGAGGCAAATGCCGAAATAAACTTTCGTGATTTGCCAAAATCTTGCCTACCTGTGCGTAACACGCAGACAGACCTGTTGCATTTCGGCGCGCCTCTGGCTCGCCTAAATGGCACAAGCCCACAGGAACACAAGAGCACAAGTCGGGAGTCGGAAGTCAGGAGTCAAGAGTCAAGAGTCGGAAGTCGGAAGTCACAAGGCATAAGGCATAAGGCATAAGGCGGAAGGCATAAGGCGCAAGTTGTGGGTTGCAAGAACGCAAGTTACAAGTCGCAAGTCACAGGTCATAAGTGCACAGGTCGGAAGTCGGAAGTCACAAGGCATAAGGCATAAGGCATAAGGCGGAAGGCATATGGCGCAAGTTGCGGGTTGCAAGGGATAAATAAACTCAATGAACGCTTAACGCTATAAACGCGTAAACGCTCAACGCTATAAACGCAATAAACGCAGTAAACCCGCGAAAGCAGGAAGCGGGGAGCACAACGCAGTGAACTATAGGGTAGCGCGTTAAAGATATGTTTTTTTGCTAAAATTTATGTTAGCGAAAGCGAAGAAAGAAGAGAATTGCCCTGGAGGAAATAATGGTTACCGGTTTGGTCTTGGTAAAATTGATGTCTGGCAAGGAAAAGCAAGCTCTTGCCCGGTTGAAGAATATCAAATCTATTATTCATATGTCCGCGGTTTTTGGAAGATGGGATCTGGTTTTAGATATGGAAACTGAAGATTTGCCTCAGTTATCCGATATAGTTGTAAATCAAATACGCGTTATTCCCGGTGTGCTGTCTACAGAAACATTGGTTACAACTTCCATATAGCTTAAATGAAAACTCTTATAATCGCGGTTTTAAACGTTCTGTGTTTTTTCCTCATTGCGCGTGGGCAGGTGTATTTTGGAGCCGAGGTTTCTCCGGCGCCCGTAAGCGCCGCTCCTGGTGAAAAAGGGAAGAAATCGCAAATAAGCAAAAATTATATTTACAGCAAGGCGTTCGCTGACTATTTCGATGATAAAAATCTGTTTTCAGTTTTTGGTTCCACCTCTCCTGAAAAGGAAATTTACGCTTATCTTAAAAACGGGGTTTACAGACAGGAACTGATAATGCTTTATTATATGGCCAGGGAGTCATCTTCGACTTTCAAAAATTTGTTTAAGGACGTTTCCGATGGAAAAACATTGTCGTACATTGCTAGAAAAACGAGAACCGATTTCAGGACAATATTCAAAAACGCAGCCAGAGATAAAAAGGCGATAGATTCTTTGTTTGAGGTTTATGTTTCAAGCCGTGCCAGGACGCCGGCTGGAAGCAAGGATGAAGAAAAAAAGAAAAGTTTGCGGGAAGAATAAATCAAATAGGCTTTATGTTATTTTCGCTGTTTTGCTGCTTTTGGCGGGAATTGGTTTCTTGTTTTCATTTTTGAGGAATCAAGGCTGCAGGCATAAAAAATTCTGCGATTTGACCTTTCCGGACGGGTATAAAATTAAAGCGGAACTGGCGTTGACAGAAACCGAGAGGCAGAGAGGACTGATGTTTAGAAAGAGTATCGGCGAGAAGGATGGTATGTTTTTTGTCTTTGAAAATTTCGGAAAGAAATATTTCTGGATGAAAAATACCTTTGTGGATTTGGATATAATTTTTCTTGACAACGATTTCAGAATTGTCAGAATATTTTCCAATGTTCCCCGTTCTTACGAGGATGCGCCTGAGTATAATATATTCCGCTTGTCTGCCAACGGAAAGTATGTTCTTGAAGTAAAAGCTGGTCTTGCCGCAAAACACTCTCTCAAAAAGGGAGACGTAATAACGATAGGCAAATGTTCGGAGAAAGTATTTAGGATTCGCTGAAAAAGTTTATTTGCAGGTCGCAAGTCACAAGTTACAGATCACAAGAGCACAGGAACACAAGAGCACAAGTAGTGTGACCCTTTGTCATTCTCGCGGAAGTCTTGTCCCCGCGAAAGCGGGGAGCGGGGAGGGAAGCAGGAACTGGATACCTGCTTGCGCAGGTATGACAATTCAACCAAATACTCCTTTGTCGTTCCCGCGGAAGCGGGAACCCAAAACTTTATTGTTTTTTTCTCTTCACTTTTTACTTTTCACTCCTCACTTTTTACTCTTTATCCTTTCTATTTTGGCAGAGCTGCGCTCTGCAGCTACAACTGACTCCCGACTCTTGACTCCTGACTTATACTTTTCTGCCGTCCAGCTGTCTAGCCGCCCGGCCGCCCAGCCGTCCCGCCGCTATTTTGGCAGAGTCCTGTTTGCCGTTCGTTTGGCGGATGCTTTGCATCTACATTAATTTTTTGCGTAATCCGCGAACTTTTTGCGTCCTCTGCGCGAGGCTAAAGCCTCGCACTTGCTTTCCGACTCATTCTCATTACCACCACCTCCTTGCTGCAATATTGTACATCAAGGTTTTCGATAACATTTTGGATGATTTGATGCGTTGCCTTGACAATTTTCCCCGAAGGGTATAAAATATCCTTGACAGGTTAAAAAGGAGGATAATAAAAATGAAAAAAATGTCATATTTGGCCGCTGTTGTATTTGCAATCGGCATTATTTCCGGATGCGCGGCTGTTACTGAAAAATTAAGAAGCAAAGGCGCCCCGGGTTTTGTTACCGGTGGCGTGGAAAGTCTTGTTATTCAAGGAGCGACCAGAAGTAAAGTTGGTAAAACATTTACACTTAAGGCCAGGGGTTACGATGCTAAACAAGCTAAAATTAAAGTGCCCGGCATGGTTAAACCAACATGGAAAGTGGAAGATACCACGATATGTTCTTTAAGTAAGAAAAAAGGCGAGAGTGTAAAGGTAAAAGCGCTTCGCCCCGGAACTTGTTATATCACCGCAAAACAGGGAAAGGCCGAAGCCACATTTCAAACCGAAATACAATAGACCGTTGATAGTTAAATAAAAGCGCGGCTTTGATAAAACAAAGTTGCGCTTTTTAATTTAAATTTAAAATTCCTTGACAAAAAAGATGCTTCGGAAAACGATAATGTATAATTTGACGAGGCGACACGCCAACTCTTATTACAGCTGCCGTTTATTCCACGCGTCTTATAATAATGAACAAACATGTCAAAACGAATGCCGATATCGTAATGCTGGTGCAGAAAAACTCGGAACCTTTCAAAGTTGGGCTTATTCTCACGCTTGGGCCCGTATTCTCTGCGCTTTTGCCTGGATTTTGGTGGCGAGAAATTTATATGGATAAAAAAGTTTTCGGGGGTTCTCTGATATTTTCGGGAATGGTCATTGGGAGTTCTCTGATCTTAATTTGAAGAAAGTTGCTAAGAATTAAAAGTGGATACCCTAAAATGCACATTTTTGCGCATCATCTAAACGATGTTTTTATCGCTTAGGCGCGCATATCGTCCCCTTTTCAAGAGAATATCCCGATGTTCCTTCGAAATGAGGAAAGGGGTAATATTATCTATAATCTGTAACAAAAACAGGAGGCTATAAGTTATTAAGGTATACGTACGTATACGAGAGACGTTGCTTAAAAACTTAAATACGCAGACGTCCTGATGAGTTTATTTTTCGTTGACAAAATAATAATTGTTAGGGTTTTTCAGTGGATTCTATTTAGCTTCTTGTTGGATTTTTCTTTTCTTCGACGTGAAATGTTCTATTATAAAATAGATAACAAGAGCGAGAGCTATAATCTGGCTTGCGTAAAAATACTTTGAGCTTGAATAGAAATACAAATCATCAAATCTTCCGTAGAGCAGAGAAAATCTTCCCATTACCGTGTTTCCGAAGACCGCGCCGAAATACAACATCAGGAAATATATTCCCACGGTGGACGCCTTTTTCACCATGCCCTTGTGTTCGACAGAGAAAAAGAAATAGAAGAGAACGCATATAAGCCCGAAGAATATAAAAAATGCGTTAAAAGCGCTGGTCCAGGCAGATACGGTGTTAAAAGTACCCCCTATCTTGAAGATGGGCTCTATCGTTCCCGCTACCTGCGACATAAAGTCGGTGGATAGAACAGCAGGTATGGCAAGTCCCGCCCCATAACCCATGACAAAGGTAAAACCGTACCTGGAGACCCATGATATTTTCGGAAAAAACTGCGCCACAAGAGAAAGCCCCAAAAGGGCAGGCACAATAACCAGCAATTTTCCCTGCATTATCGGGTCCCAGACCTGAGGTATCCAGACATCGTATAAACTTACCTGAAAGAGCCAGCCCATTCCTGCGCCGAGATACAGATGTTCGGCTATCTTGAAAAATGGGTTATCCTTGTAAAGAAAGCTGAACATAAATATGGTAAGTCCTGCTGCAAACCATCCGCCGATTATTATCCATGTTTCTGACATAATTACCTCATAAATATTTTGTAATCAAGATTATAATATTTGATGTAATGATCAAAATCAACACTAAAAAATGCGCGAGATTCAGAGAGTCTATGCCTTTTGTGCCCCTGTCTAATTTTTTGAGCAGGGTTTCGTAATCCGCCGCTCCCTTCATTCCGCCTATTAATCCTTTTAGCTGTCCTTTTTGGAGATACGGACCATATCCCGGCTGGCTTACAGCAGTCACCCCGCCCAGCATTGGCACCTTGTACTTGTCACCGGCATAAGCTACCCACGCGTCTAAGAGTGCAGTTCCTGTTATGCACATGGCAAATGACATGTCTTTGTAGGATTTTATCCCCTTCATCACCGGCAAATCTTTTGTCGATCTGCCTTTTGTATCGGTCCGGAATATGCCGTATATGTCGGAACCCAGCTGAGTCATAACGGCTACGTAATTCGGCTGATAGGGAAGCACCACGTAGTCTATTCCGTCTTTTTTATTGTATTCCTTCGGGATTTTTTCCACTATTTCGTCTATGAGACCAGTAGCTCCGGGTAAAAAAGTCATTATAGCCACCCGGATGTTTTTTCTGAAGCAATGTCTTATGACGGCTATCGCCTGGGGATGAAGTTCGGGTCGGGTGGAGGGATCGTAGTCCAGGGACAAGAGAGCGAATCCACCCTCCGGAAGCGCTTCTATGAAATCATACACCCGTTTTGTGTTTGACCCGATTGAAATATTTGGAAGTCCCAGAGGCTTTATTATCGGAACAAAAATCACGATTGTCAACAGAAGAAAAATCCATCTTCTGTCTAATTTAAGAAACTTGCTTATGTATTCTTTAAACATATCAGTCTTTCCCCATATATTGTCTTTCTATGCCGAATATTATTTTCAGCGAGATTACCGCGGCACCTATGGCTATTCCTATCATTATTCCGCGCCTCGCCGCGACCGCCGGCACGTGCATTATCCATTCCACAAGGTCGGCCAGCGACATACCCGTCCAACCAAGGATTTTACTCCAGAGCAAATCTCCCAGGGGCACTCTACCCATGATTAAAACCATGGCAGCCAGGAATAGAACGAATGCCTGCATTGATTTTATTCTGAACGACCTGAAAGCGGTGGACACTATGTAAAAGGCCAGCACCGAAAACATGGTGGCAGCAAGCGTATTGTAGATAAATCTGAAAGCCCAGCCCAGACTTGTGAGATTGGGTCCGTCTAATTGCTGACCTTCGCTAACAATGGCGGGGATAATCATTGCCAGAAAACCTATGTATACAAACAGACTGTATCCCCATCCATCGGCTTTTTTCTTTATCTTGTGGTAGTGGGAGTAAAACAAACTTAAGAGTCCCAGTAAAAAGGCGAAAGCCGCTATTATGTTTACCCATTTGTTCATGGTGTCAAGGTATACCTCTTGAGACGCTCTATGCGGAACATAGTAGGAAGCCAATGTGACCATTCCCACGATAAAGACTAAAACCAAAGGCAGATTTCGTTTAAAAAATTTCATATGTCAGTATCCCTCGAATATATTACTTACTATTCTAACCAGCGGTTCATAACCGATTATGGCTCCCGCTGTCGTCAGGATTATTCCGATTGTGGCGGCTATCATAACAAGCATTTTCCCGTAGTCCTGAACTTTTAAAGCACTGACCATCATTGGCTCCCTTGAAAGGTAAGCGCTGGCAGCGTAAAGCTCTTCTCCGATGAGAGTATAATCGCAGGCGGTGAAAAAGAAAGGCAGCTGGCTTTCTATGTCGGTGCCGGCTATCTGTATAGCTCCCGTCGTGGCTCCGACTTCGGCCAGAAGCAGAGACTCGGCCATAAAGTACCCGATAAAGAAACAGGCGGCAGGTTTTTCCCTGTGAAGCATTCCGTCCACGGAGGCAGCGTACGAGAACTGGTCCTGACTGACATAAAAATTTATGTCGTCCCGGTAGGAATCTGGTCTTTCCGCCTCGAGATAGGACTCTTTCACAATTTCTTTGCATATAGTCATGACTATCGGGTCATAGTGGGGAACCTTGATTGTAGTGTCGTACTGCGCGACTTTTTTCGAGACTTCGCCCAGAATAGATGTAGAAGCGATTGTGGACATTATGGACATGGTTCCTATGCCAGGCACGTAATATATTGGTTTGCCCATTTCGGTGGCTCGTCCTATAGCTTCGTCTATAGCGTCAAGTCCCGCTATTCTTCGTATAAAAAATCCCTTCTTTTTGGCGTGGGAAACCGACCAAAAAAAGACTATCATCAAAACTATTACGAGGATAAAATTGTTTAAGCGCCCGAGATTGAAAAAGTTTCCTTTTATGACGGCTGAGACTACCGGGCTTTCTGCTTTTTGTTTTCCCGATATTTGCTGAATTTTGAAGTAAGCTTTCGGTTTTGTGCCGTAATCGGAAAAATATTTCTCTAAATTTACCTTTACCGCGTGAGTTTTCCTCTCGTATTTCCATGCCCAGAATGGAAGCTTTATCTCAGAGGCGTAATGTGTGTTGGCGGCGAAAGAGACGGCTTCTTTCCATTCGCCTTCTTTCAAAGCAACGAAGACTTTATAAACGCTTTTTTCGTCGTCTGAGGGTCTGGCTTTCCATTTCAAAAGCCCCACCGAACCGCCGTCGTACGGCATATCAAAAGCCTCAAGACTTTTGATAGGCGGCAACATTTGCTTTTTATCTAATATTGGCCGGATTATGTTTCGTGCTGCATATTGGTTAATGGCTGAATCAGAAAACTCCGCAAACCTTGGCATTTCCCTTTCAAGCAAATATTTTGAAACTACTGTTGAAGTATGAGTG
>CALEIX010000028.1 GCA_937898825.1 uncultured Elusimicrobia bacterium
CACTATTACAAGCGGGTAAATGGAGTTTGGAAGTATGTGTTTTGTGAAAATCCATAAGTCTGACGCTCCCATGATTTTCGCAGCCGACACAAAGTCATTGTTTTTAATGACCATCACGTCCCCGCGCATGAGCCGGGCGTAGCCCGGCCAGGAAACAGCGGCGATTGCAATAATAACTTTCTCTATTCCTGGTCCCAGCATGCAAACTATAACCACCGCCAGAACAAGACCGGGAAGTGACAGTATTATGTCGGTAAATCTCATGATGGTTTCATCTATCCATCCGCCGTAATATCCGGAAAGAATTCCGAGTATTACCCCCAGCGCCAGGGATATGCCGACGACTACAATTCCTATTTTAAAAGCGGTTCTCGTTCCCCAGACAATGGCATGAAACAGGTCGTATTGGTCCTGAGTGGTTCCGAAAATATGCCGTTTGGAAGGGGGTTGGGGCTCCGGTGAATATCCGTATTGCGGAAGTAAATATGGATTCTGGCTGTGTGGCCTGGATATTACCGGAGCAAAAGCTGCAACCAGGATGAAGCAGCATATTATAATTGCGCCCACCAGAGAAGACTTGTTTTCGCAGATCCTCCGGAAAAAATCCGAATTTTTAATATCTTGTAATTCCATAAAAATCAGACCGAAGAGTTCAATTTCTTTGGCAGTTATTCATATCTTATTCTTGGATCCACCAGAGCGTATAAAATGTCCGCTATAGTGTTGCCCAGCACAAAGAGTATGGCCGTCATGAGAGCGAAGCCCATCACACCGGCAAGGTCCAGTTGTTGTGCGGCCTTGACGCCCCAGCTTCCTATGCCGGGATAGTCAAAAACCGTTTCAGTTATCACAACCCCTCCCAACAACCTGACAAATTGCAAACTTACCAGAGTTATCACAGGAATAAGAGCGTTCCTTTTGACATGGAAATTTATTATATAGTTTTCTTTCAGACCCTTTGCTCTCGCCACTCTTACATAATCCTTGTTCAATTCTTCAAGCATTGAGGTTCTGGTTATTCTTATGAGGAGCGCCACGCTGCCGAGGCACAGAACGGAGGCGGGCAGGAAAATGTGGCTCAGGACATCTAAAAAAACTCTAAAATTTCCGTTTAACAGGGCGTCTATCGTAAGAAGACCCGTAAACTGGCGGAAATTTCCCGAGTGAATTATCGCATCGGAATATATGGAGTATCTGCCCGGGGAAAATATGCCGAATCCCCCGTAAAAAATCATCAGAAGAAGCAACCCGAAAACAAAGGTCGGCAGGGAATAGCTTGAGATTGCGCCGGCCCGGGTTAGATGGTCGATAAATGAATTTTTCTTTACTGCGGACAAAACGCCCAGCCAGGTCCCCAGGAAAAATATTGGTATTATTGAAAGCAGAGTAAGTTCCAGGGTCGCCGGCAGATATGCCTTTATTGCCTTTGTAACTTCCATATTTGCGCTTTGGGAATAACCAAATTCCCCTTTCAAAATGTTTTTCAGCCACTCGGAGTATTGGATGATTAACGGTGCGTCCAGTTTATGGAGGCGTATTATTTCCTTCAACGTTTCCGGCGTCATTTCCTTCTGGCTTTGCGCGTATAGAGACGCCCTCATTTCCGGCGGCAACAGGTTTGTAAGTGAAAACAAGAGGAAAGTTATTCCTATAATTACCAGCGGAAGCATCAAGGCTCTTTTAATGAGAAAATTAGCCATTATTTTGTTGTTATCATTGTTTTCAGTGTTAGTTCCCTTTATCCCTTATCCTTTATCCTTCATCCTTTATCCTTCATCCTTCATCCTTCATCCTTCATCCTTCATCCTTTATCCTTCATCCTTCATCCTTTATCCTTTATCCTTCATCCTTTATCCTTTATCCTTTATCCTTCATCCTTTATCCTTTATCCTTCATCCTTTATCCTTCATCCTTTATCCCTTATCCTTTCATTTGGTCGTTATTATCGTTTTCAGTGTCAGTTCGGCGCAGGCGAAAAATTCATTTAACAAAAGGTATTCGTTCGGAGTATGGACATCCCTCATCCCGGTGGCAAGAATGGGGGTTTTAATATTGTGCCCGTAAAATATATTGGCGTCAGTCCCTCCCCCGGAAACTACTGTTTTCATTTTCATCCCCTTTTCAGTCATGGATTTCTTAAGCGATTCAAGCACGGGGTTGCTTTTTTCGATACAAAGATTTGCGAAGGAACGATTCTTTATGAAAAGGTATCTGCTTTTGCTCCCGTTTCTATATTTGCTGACCACCTTTTCCACGCAATCTTTCATATGTTTTGTCTGTTTGTTAAGTTTATACAACTTGTGACTTCTTGCTTCGCCAACCATTTTAACAACGGGGGTTATGATATTTGTTGCCTCGCCACCTTTAATTATTCCAATATTCGCCGTTGTTTCATTGTCTATGCGCCCGAGTTTCATTTGTGAAATAACCTGAGATGCTATTTTTATCGCTGAAATACCTTTTTCCGGACATACCCCGGCATGCGCCGCCTTGCCGTAAATCTCTATTTCGATTTTGTCCGTTGCAGGACTGTTTGTCACAACCTCGTTTATGGGTTTTTCACTGTCAAAAACGAGGCCGTATCTGGCTTTGATTTTGGAGTAGTCTAAGAATTTCGCGCCAAGGAGCCCTATTTCTTCACATACACTGAAAACCGTCTCGATTGGCGGGTGATTTATTCTTTTTTCTTTCAGGACGGAAAGCACCTCCAGAATAACGGCTATACCGGATTTGCAGTCGGCGCCCAGTATAGTGTTGCCAGAAGATGTAATTCTGTCTTTCTTGACAATGGGATTTATTCCCTCCCCTCCGGGCACAGTGTCCATATGGGCGGATAGTAGAAAAGGCGGCAGCGTTTTGTCGCCTTTAAATTTGCCGATGAGATTTCCGCAGTTCGAACTTGCTTTCTTTGCCGCCCCGTCAAAAAAGGTTTTTGCGCCTAATTTTTTCAGTTCCCTGTTCAAGAAATGTGCGACCTGTTTTTCTTTTCCTGAGACGGAATCTATTTTCACCAGGTCAATGAAATTTCTAATCATCCTTTTTTTGTTAATCATTGTTTTTTCCCTCCGTCCTTGCGCATTTTACGTAATGCCCGTTACCAATGTCTTTTAAAAGAATTTCTTTTCTGCAGCTGTTCGCGCTATATTTGGGGCATTGAGCCGCAAATTTACAGAATTCAGAAGCATTATCTGCATTTGCTTTTATTTCTATGTTCCGGGGTTTTTCTCCGACTTTTGGAACAGATTCCAGCAAGATTTTGGTGTAGGGATGAAGCGGATTTTCAAAAAGGTCCTTTGACGGAGCAGATTCCACTATTTCCCCGTTATTCATCACGGCTACAAAATCTGAGATGTGATAGACCACCGCCATATCGTGCGATATAAAAATATAACTCAAATTGAATTCCTCACGCAGCTCCAGAAGAAGGTTCAAAATCTGGGCCTGTATTGAAATGTCTAAACTTGAGACCGGCTCATCCGCTATTATTATTTCCGGATTGACAGCGAGCGCCCGCGCTATGGCGATTCTCTGCCTTTGCCCTCCGGAAAATTCGTGGGGATATTTGCCCAGATGACTTTTTGCGAGCGACATTTTGTCCAGAAGTGAATATAAAATTTTTCGCTGCTTTTCTTTTGACTCCCCGGTAATTTGCAGGGGTTCTAAGATTATATCTTCTATTTTCATCCTCGGGTCGAGGCTTGAATAAGGGTCCTGAAAAACCGCCTGTATTTTTCTTCTTTTATTCTTTTGCTTAGGGCCGCCAAGCAAATTTAGATTTTCACCACCAATGAATATGCTTCCGCTTTGCGGTTTTTCCAAACCAAGTATTACTTTGGCAAGCGTAGTTTTACCGGAACCTGACTCGCCCACCACAGATAATATTTCCTTCTTTCCGAGCGAAACTGAAACATTGTCCAGAGCGGTAAAGTACCTTCTTTTCACGAAAGGATTCGGTTTTTTAAGCGGATATTTTTTTACTATGTTTTTCGCTTCGAGAATTGGTTTCATAAATAATTGTCAAAGGACTTGCGCACGTCCCTGCACTTTTCTGCTGTTAATAGCCAGCATCTTACGCGTCTGTCTGTTTCAACCTCGAATTCAGGCGGAAGGTTTTTAGCGCATTTCTCAAAGGCAAATTTGCATCTTGGATAAAACGGACATCCCCCGGTTTCCTCCTCAAAATTCGGAGGCATACCTTCTATTGTTGTCAATTTTATTTTCCTGCGTCCGATTCCGGGAAGAGAATCAAGAAGCGCCTTTGTGTAAGGGTGAAGCGGACTGGCAAAAATTTTTTCGCACGGACCCTTTTCCATTATCATTCCACCATAAAAAACTACTACAAAATCGGCGTACTGCGAAACAATCGCCATGTTATGGGTTATCAAAATTAGCGACATTTCATTCTCTTTTCTCAATTTTGAAAATAAATTCAGGATTTGCGCCTGAACCGTAACATCCAGAGCGGTGGTTGGTTCGTCGGCAATAATTATTTCTGGAAGGCAGGCCATAGATATGGCTATCATAACTCTCTGGCGCATCCCTCCGGAAAAATTATGGGGATAATCATTAAGTCGCCTTTCTGCGTCGGATAGTCCCACTCTTTTAAGAAGATTGGCACTTTTCTCAATGGCTTTTTTGCGCGAGATTTTTTTATGTGTTGTAATAGTTTCACTTATCTGGCGTCCTATGGTCAGAACCGGATTTAGCGAAGTCATCGGCTCCTGAAAGACCATAGAAATTTTATTTCCGCGCAATTGGCGCATTTTCTCCTGTGAAAAAGAAAGCAGGTTTTTTCCTTTATAAAGAATTTCGCCTTCCGTTTGGGCATTTTTGGGAAGGAGATTCATGATTGACAGTGCACTTAAGGTTTTGCCGGAGCCGGATTCACCAACTACAGCAAGGGTCTGCGAAGGATACAGATTGTAACTTATATTTCGCAATATCTTTGTTTTTTTGCCTCTTTTCTCAATGTAAAGGGACAGGTTTTTTATCTTAAGCAAGGGTTCCATAAATAGTTGTGTGGGCAGTTGCTCTGTTAAAGAAAATCCTCCCGCCCTTTTTTTGGCTGATGTTCTAGCATTGTTTAGATTCCATCCAGATAGTCACCGGACCGTCATTTGTAAGTTCAATTTCCATTTTTGCGGCAAAAATCCCCGTTTCAATTTTCAAACCTTTGCTTTTCAACCGTTCATTGAAATATTCGTAAAGTTCTCTGGCTCTTTGGGGTTTTGCGGCTTTAGTGAAATCTGGTCTTCTTCCCTTTCTGGTGTCTGCGCACAAGGTAAATTGAGAAACGCTCAATATTTCTCCATTTACGTCGGAAACAGAGTAGTCGAACTTCCCGTTTTCATTTGAGAATATTCTTAAATTTGCGGTTTTGTCAGCGAGATAATCAGCGTCTTCCTTCACGTCTTTTTCCTCAACTCCAACGAAGATAAGCAATCCCTTCCCTATTTCCCCTCTGGTTTTGCCTTCGGCCGACACTTTCGCCTTTTTCACTCTTTGGATGAGGATTTTCATCACTGTCTCTTATACACATCTGACGCTGCC
>CALEIX010000029.1 GCA_937898825.1 uncultured Elusimicrobia bacterium
GATCTACACCGTCTAATTCGTCGGCAGCGTCAGATGTGTATAAGAGACAGGTAGTATATATCGCCGTTGAGCAAAAGAGCATAAGCAGCGGCATCGGTTTTTGAAAATCCTTTTTCTATGTTCCGGATTGTTTTTCTCGCCTCGGTTATTTTTCCCACATAGGTTTGTTGCCTGGCTTTAAACATTTCCTGCCAGGCGATTTGCTTTGTCTGGGAGTATTTCATAATAAAATACGAGGTCAGAACAACAATGGCTATCAATATGACAAGAGAACCCACTGCGGTGTCGCGGTTATTTTTTAACCATTTCAAGAACTTCTCAAAACCTGTTTCCCGGTGAAAACTTTCGCCTTTGTCTATCCAGTTGTCCGGCATATATCCTCCAGTATGCTGTGATTAGCTAAATTAATGCGCCCCCGGACGGAGTCGAACCGCCAACCCTCTCCTTAGGACGGAGCAGCTCTATCCAGTTGAGCTACGGGGGCATAAGCAAAAAACAAAGTTTTTTGCGGTCACAAGGCACAGGTCACAAGGCACAGGTCACAAGAGCACAAGTGACGGCAAATTTTGAACCGCGATATGCTGTTTAGCCGTCAAGCTGTTTTGCTATCGTGCTGATTAGTATTTTATCAAAGAGAGCAATTCATAGTTTGAAAGTTTTTCTCTTCCTTTCAGGAAACCGAGTTCTATTAACATTGCTATTGATTCAACCTTTGCGCCAAGTCTTTCGACCAGTTGGCACACGGCCCTGGCAGTGCCACCGGTAGCCAGGACATCATCTACAATAAGAACTTTGTCGTTTTTGTTCAGAGCGTCCTCATGCATTTGCAATGTGTCCTGCCCGTATTCAAGGTCGTATGTGACGGAAACCGTTTTGTATGGTAATTTTCCCTTCTTTCTCACCGGCACAAGACCCGCTTTTAAATTTATCGCTATTGGGGAAGCGAGCAAAAAACCTCTGGCCTCGATTCCGACAACCTTTGTTATTCCCCTTCCGTCGTAAATTTGCGAAATGGCATCGGTAGTTTTCTTGAACAAAGGCGGATTTGAAAGAAAGGGTGTAATGTCTTTGAAAATAATGCCTTTTTGCGGAAAGTCAGGGACATCTCTGATTACCGCTGTTATTTCTTTTGTCAATTCAATTGTATCCATAGTTTTCACTTTCTCTTTTTTCCTTTTCGTTTTTTGGGGTTTGGTTTCTTTTTCAGTTTTCTCGGCACGTAGGGTTTGCTTGGGATAGCGTCGCCCAATATATCCGTTTTTATTTTTGGCTGATTCCATCCCGGCTGAAGATTCGGATGTTCTGGTTTTTTCGAGATTTCTATAAGTCCCATTTGTGCGGTAACCCGCCTGAGCCGCAACAGCGCTCTTTCCTCTATCTGCCGAACCCTTTCCCGCGAGAGACTCAGTTTTTTTCCTATGTCGTTAAGAGTCATCGGCGTTTGCCCGGTCAGACCGTATCTGTATTCTATTATCATTCTTTCTCTGTCCCCGATTTGGGCGAGCGCTTTTTGCAGTTCGTCGTGAAGGCGGAGTATGGAAATCAGATTTTCCGGCCGGCTGGATTCGTCTTCGTGAAGAACATCCCCCAGTGTGTCGGGTTCGTCGGTATCGCCGAGCGGGGATTCAATGGAGGTTATTCCTTTCATTACCTCCGAAGCGTTTATTGCCATTCTGACCTGATTTGCGTTCCAGTGCATTTGCCGGGCCATTTCGGTCAGGGTCGGATCTCTGCCGAGTTTTCCGTGCATTGTATCCCATTGTTTCAACCATTTTCTCAATGCCGTCCACGCGTGGGGAGGGATTCTTATCGTTTTTGAATGTTCTTCAACGGCTC
Organism: uncultured Elusimicrobia bacterium; assembly: GCA_937898825.1. Taxonomy (GTDB): domain Bacteria; phylum Elusimicrobiota; class Elusimicrobia; order Elusimicrobiales; family UBA9959; genus CALEIX01. The sequence goes on from CALEIX010000029.1 coordinate 1,837, forward strand.
TCCTGATGTATTGTTCTATCCAATAAGAGGCGTAGGTGGAAAATCTGTATCCTTTTTTTGGCTCAAACTTGTCTATGGCGTGCAAAAGACCAAGATTGCCTTCTTCCACAAGGTCCATCAGGTCGGCTCCGGGATAGAGGAATTTTTTCGCAATGGGAATGACGAGTTTCAGGTTTAACTCCATTATCCGCTGTTTGGCGCGCCTGTCCCCCCTTTTAACCCTCTTCCATAGTTCTTGCATTTCCTCTTTTGTGGGACGATTATTATCTAATTGATTTATTTTCTTTATGTACTGCTTGGTAGAATCTATGTTTGTTTTTTTGCCTGCCATTTTGCCCGCCTTTTGCTGTTTTATTTGCTATGCCTGATATAAAAAGTGTAATCTTCCCGCAAAGGTATCTTTTTATTTGAAATTTCTCTCACATTTGCATACGGATGCTTGTCTTTCAAATCAGCAAAAAACTTTTCTATTTTATCAGGTTCTCCCTGAATCTCGCCTTCCACTGTGCCGTCGGAAACATTCCTTACCCAGCCCACCGCTTTATAATTTTCGGCGATTTCTTTGACAAACCACCTGTAACCTATTCCCTGAACCAGTCCGTGAACCTTAAAGTAAAAACGCACGAAATCCATCGCTCAATCTATAATACAAAAATCGTTTTTTTATGGCAAGTTTACCCCTTGCGCCGTCAAGTTTTCTTCTTCAGTCATTAAAGGACTGCTTTGACAGGGGTGATGCAATTTGCCGGGTTTTGTGGTTTTGTATCGGGGCGCCGGGAATCGAACCCGGGATCTCTCGCACCCCAAGCGAGCGCTCTAGCCACTGAGCCACGCCCCGAAAAAACAAGCGGCGAAAATCCGGCATCGGGGCGACTGGATTTGAACCAGCGACCTCTCGGTCCCGAACCGAGCGCTCTACCATCTGAGCCACGCCCCGCTTTTAGGATAACGCGAAAACTATGATAACAAATTTCCGATGTTTTTTGGAAATTCACCGGATGCCGGCAACTTTGCGATTTTTCGTTACTCGCGCAGGTTTTGCTTCTTGTTTTTTCTTTTCAGCGGGATGGCTGCTCTTTTTTGGGGGAAAGTTCGGGGAAAGCGTTTCTGTTTACGAATACAGGAATCAGGCATAAGATTGAAATAACGGCGGAGAAAAATATGGCTTTTTTGAGACCCACAAAATCGGCGAATTTTCCAAATATGAGAATTAAACCTCCGCTGAGCGCAAAGTTGAGCATCATATAAATTCCGTTTGCAATGGACGGATATTTAAAGCCGGCTTCCTGAATCAATGCCAGAATTACGGGGGTGTTTGAAAAGCAAATAAGCCCCACAAGTATCAGAGACAGCACCAGCATTGCATCGTTGGCGGAGAGGAACAGAAAAATGGATATTGGCTGTCTCTTATACACATCTGACGCTGCCGACGAATTAGACGGTGTAGATCTCGGTGGTCGCCGTATCA